>NZ_SPVG01000073.1 GCF_004614165.1 Duganella callida
GGCCGGTGCGGATGCCGGCGGCGGTTCCCCGTCTGTGCCCGGCGGCGACGCCGTTGAAGTGGCGGTGCGCGCGGACGCGGTGATCCTGGCGCTGGGCGGCGGGAGTTGGGCGCGCCTGGGTTCGGACGGCGCGTGGATGCCGCTGCTGGCCGCGCGCGGTGTGGAGTTGGCGCCATTGGCGCCGTCCAATTGCGGCTTCGACGTCGCCTGGAGCGGACATTTCAGCAGTCGCCACGCCGGCGAACCGCTGATGACGGTGGCCGTGATCGCGCGCGATGCCGATGGCCGGGAGATGCGCAGGCAAGGCCAGTTTGTGGTCACCCAGGGTGGCGTCGAGGGCAGCCTGATTTACGCCTTGTCCGCCGCGCTGCGCGACCAGATCGCGGCCGAAGGCCATGCCACCATCTGGCTCGACCTGATGCCCGACTGGAGCGAACAGCGTGTGCTGGACGAGGTCTCGCGCCCGCGCGGCGCACGTTCCATGTCCAGCCATCTGCAGGGGCGCCTCGGTATCAAGGGTGTGAAAGCGGGGCTGCTGCGCGAGTGCCTGAGCAGGGACCAGTTTGCCGATGAGACGCAGCTGGCGGCCGGCATCAAGCGTCTGCCGGTGCGTCTGCTGCGTCCACGCCCCATCGATGAAGTGATCAGCACCGCCGGTGGTGTGCGCTGGGACGCGCTGCAAGGCAGCATGCTGAAAGCGCTGCCGGGCGTATTCGTGGCGGGAGAAATGGTCGACTGGGAGGCGCCGACCGGCGGCTATCTGCTGACGGCCTGCTTCGCCAGCGGCATCGCCGCCGCGCGCGACGCGCTGGCCTGGCGCGCGGGCCGCGCCTGATTATTCCCAGCTGACCTCACCGGAACCGGTGCGGCTGACGTTGCGCTGGTCCGGGTTGCCCAGCACGCGGATATCGCCGCTGCCGCGCAGGGTCAGATCGGCCGACTGCTTGGCGAAGACATGGCTGGTGCCCGATCCCTTCAGATTCACGGTCACCTTGTCCGCCGCCAGGTGGCGCGCATCGAGGTCGCCGGAACCGGTCAGTTCAGCTTCCAGCGTTTTGCAGCTGCCGGACGCCGACAACTGGCCCGAGCCCACCATCTCCAGTTCCACGTGCTCAGAGCTGCCCGCGTTCAGGGTCAGGTTGCCGCTGCCGTGGGCGCCGGCGCTCAGTTTGCGATAGCGGCCGCTGAAATTCACATTGCCCGAGCCGTGCAGCTGCAGTTCCAGGCGTTCGCCATTAAAGCCGCCGACCTTGGTGTCGCCACTGCTGCTGATCATCAGTTCTTCCAGCGACGGCAGCACCAGCTCCACCTGCAGGCGGTGGCGCGGATTGAGGATCATGCCCTTGGTGCCGATGTGCAGATCGCGGCCGTCCTGGATGGTTTCGATATTGGCCAGCGAGCGCTGTTCGCCGCGCACCTTGAGCGAGGCGGTTGGCCCTTGCATCAGGATCAGGTCGATCGGCCCGCTCAATTCCACCGACGTCGCCATGGCGTCCACCTTGCGCGTTTCGCTGCCCAGCGAGCGGCCGGCCACGCTGGTCGGGCTGCTGCTGCCGTAGGCCTTCAGCATGCTGTAGGTGACGCCGATCAGCGCGAACGCCAGCACCAGCAGTCCCACCCCGATTTTCATCAATGCCCGCATCTATCCACTCCGTTCTAGCGTCCGCGCAACAGCGAGACATTCATTGCCACATAGCGTTTCAGGCCGATCAGCGTGTAGCGCGTCGCCACGATGCTGATCAGGCACAGGCCGATGCCGCCCAGGATCAGCCCCATGCCGATCAGCGACTGCGTGGTGCGCGCGCCGTTGTCGAAATCGGTGGTGATATGCAGGTCGCCGGTGGCCACGGCCTCGGCGCGGTTCAGCAGACGGCCGCTGCGGCTCAGCTCCGGGGCGTCCGTCGCCGGTCCCGGCTGATCATCCTTGTTGACCTGGACGCCCATGCTGTTGATCGAAACGCGCCAGCCTTCGGCGTCCTCGTCGTCGGCCTCGGTGCCGAAGTGGGCGTTGGCGAATTCCATGGCGTGATGCAGCGGGCCTTCCAGCGCCAGTTCGTTCTGGCCCGACAGGCCGCTGGCGGTCAGCGCCACGCCGCCGATGTAAAAGGCGAAGGCCGAAATGTAGACCGCGCCCAGCAGGCAGGCGTACACCATGGCCGGGATCACCATGAACAGGTTGAAGATGGCCAGACCGATGAACGACACCAGCACGCGCGCCAGGTTGACCGGCGTCTTTTTCTGCTCGAAGGCGTTGAGGTGAGCGGTGGCGCGCAACGTCATGGCGATCTTGCGCGGCTCGTCCAGCTCCTGATACACCTCGGCCTCGCTCTTGCCGGCCACCAGGCCGTCGACGAAGCGCTGCTCATAGTAGGCCAGCGTCCTGGCCACCGTTTCCGGCGGCAGACCCTGCATGGCCTGCTTGAGCGCGTCGAGGTATTGCTGCTTGGTCATGATCTTCAGTCCCCAATCTTTCTTCAGTGAAACGACGTCGGCAGGGGGAGGCCGCTCGCCGTGGTGTTGGCCATCGCCATCACGCTGTCCGCCTGCAGCGCGGGATGCACGATCGCTGCGGTCGCGGCCGCCACGAAGGCCAGCAGCACGAGCGTTTTCAGGGTGAGGGAGTGTTTCATTTCCATTCCAATATGTCCTTTTTCCGATGTTGCAACTGTACGCAAGCGGACGCCGGGACGCTATCGGTGTGTGACAGGCTGCAAAAAACGCGGAACAGGCGACTGAAAAGGGCTACTGGACGGTGCTCCTCTTCAACAGGCTGGCAGCGGTCACGCCACTGCGCACCGCCGATTCCAGCGTGGCGGGGTAGTCGCCGGCCGTGTAGTCGCCGGCCAGGACCAGACCGGGCAGGCCGGTGTCGTTGCCCGGACGGACCAGGTCCGGGACGCAGGCATAGGTGGCGCGTTTCTCGGTGATGACCTTGAACCAGCGCGGCCGGCCGAAATCGGGATTCTGGAACACCACCGCCAATTGCACCGCCACCGCCTCGGCCAGCAATTCCTGCGGCTGGGCGGCCACCGGGCCGGAGGCGCTGATCACCACCGCCAGCAGGCCCGCCTGGCGGTCGTCCAGCTGGCCGCGGTCGAACACGAACTGGCCGTACTGATGGTTGTCCGGATCGTCGACCAGGGCGTAAAACGGCAGCGCCAGGCGCATGGCCGCGTCGTATTGCAGGTAGACGGTGGTGATGGCTTCCGGCGCGAACGCGGTCAGGCCGGCGCACACGGCGGCGGTGTCGCGGTCCGGGATGTCGTGCAGCAGCGTGGCGGCCTGGCTGGAACCAGTGGCGACGACCACGCCGCCGAAATACGTGCTCCAGGTGCCGCCCACCGCGCTGCCGCTGATATCGAGCTGCCATACGCGGCCTTCGATGTTGCGGATGGCCTGGACCTTGGCGCCGCTGCGCACCGCGCCGCCACGGGATTCGACATACGCCGCCGCGGCCTGCGGGAGCAGCGCGCTGAGATCGGTGCGCGGCAGCAGCATGTCCGATGCGCGGCGGCGCGCGCCCAGGCTGTCGCGCAGCACGTTGAGGAAGATGCGGGCCGAGGCGCGCTCCGGCGGCGTATTCAATGCGGCCAGGCACAGCGGACGCCACATCAGCTTGATCAGACGCGGGGTCTGGTCGAAGCGCGCCAGCAGTTCGCTGACGCTGCAATCGTGCTGCAGCTGCCAGCCCATCCAGCGCGCCGTGGTGGAAAAGCGTGCCAGACTCAGCTTGTCTTCGGGCAGCAATCCCTGAGCGCGGATCAGCGCCACCGCGAGATGCAGCGGGGCCGGCAACGGCAGTTCCGGGGCGCGAAAATCCATGCCGCCGGTGTTGGGCGGGTAGCGCATCTGCAGCGGCAGCGTGAGCAGGGCCTGGTCCGGATCGATGCCGGTCAGCCGCAGCAGACGCAAAGTTTCGCTGTAAGCGCCGAGCATGATGTGCTGGCCGTTATCGAGATGCTTGCTGCGGTCGGTTTCGACGCGCCGGGCGCGGCCGCCCAGCGTGCGCGCGGCTTCCAGCAGCGTGACCTTGTAACCGGCACGCGCCAGTTCGACCGCCGCCGCGCAACCGGCCCAGCCGGCGCCGATCACGGCAATGTTGCGCGCCGCCTGGCCGGCGTCGCCCTGGCCGCGCTTGTCGGCGGGCGCCCGCTCAGCCACGGACGTAGGTCTTCCACGCCAGCCACAGCTTGCGGATGGGTGTCAGCGAGATGCGGTGCTGCAGCACGTGGTAGCCGTCGGCCTCCACTTCGGTCAGCAGGGTACGGTAGATGGCCGACATCATGAGGCCGGGACGCTGGGCGCGCCGGTCTTCCCTGGGCAGCAGCGCGAATGCTTCGTCGTACACGGTTTGCGCGCGGGCGATCTGGAACGCCATCAGCTTTTCGAACTTGTCGGTGTGCTTGGCGTTGAGGATCTCGGCGGCGGTGACGTTGAACTGCTGCAGCTCGTTGATCGGCAGGTAGATGCGGCCCTTGCGCGCATCTTCGCCGACGTCGCGGATGATGTTGGTCAGCTGGAACGCCAACCCCAGCTTTTCGGCGAACTGCAGGGTCTGCGGATTGGTCACGCCAAAGATGCTGGCCGACAGGATGCCGACCACGCTGGCCACGTGCCAGCAGTATTTGTTGAGCGCGGCGTAATCGAGGTAACGGGTCTGGTTAAGGTCCATTTCCATGCCGTCGATAATGGCCTGCAGGTGTTCTTCCTTGAGGTCGTAGACCTGCAGGTGCGGCGCCAGCGCCTGGGTGACGGGATGGGTCTGCCCGCCGGCGTACATGGCCGAAATCTCCTTGCGCCACCAGGCCAGCTTGATGCGGGCGATGGATTCGTCGGTGCACTCGTCGACGGTGTCATCGACCTCGCGGCAGAAGGCGTACAGGGCGGTGATGGCGCGACGACGTTCCGGCGGCAGGAACAAAAAGCTGTAGTAAAAACTGGAGCCGCTCTGGGCGGTCTTTTGCTGGCAGTAGTCGTCGGGAGACATGAATAAAAAGCAAGGGACTATTCGAAGTCGCTATTCTAGCGGATCGCGCAATAATGTCGGTTCATTATTTGGGTAACCCGTTCGATGTGATGCCAGCCGGGAAGTTTTTAGATACAATATGTTACCTTCAACGGAGTCGCCCCACGTATGTACCCGCAGATCGTCACCGCCTTGTTATTCGTCCCCGTGCTGTGCGGATGTGAGGGCTCGTCGGCGGAAGATGCGGCGCCGATGCGCTCCGCAACCTATTACACCCAGCACTTGCAGGAAGCCCAGCAGGTGGCCAGCCGCTGCCGCGCGATGGACGAGCAGAAACTGCACCAGCTTAACTCCGCCGATTACCAGGAATGGCAGTTTTCCAACGAAGGCATCAATTGCCAGACGGCGATCTCGGTGACCGAGGCGGCGTCGGTGCGCGAACTGGTGCTCAAGCAGAGCAAGCCGGTGCAGGCCGCGCCCAAGGTGGTACCGCCGCCATCGTCCTCGGTGCCGGCGCCGGCCATGCGCACGCGCAATGAGCCGCGTTACAACCCGGCGCTTACGCTCGCCCCGGTTTAAGCAAGCCCCTCATCCGTTTTTTCATGCGCACGGCCGCCCACAGGATGGCCCACCAGTCGCGCCTGGCCAGCTTGGGCCGGTGCAGAAACACATCGTATTCCACTTTTTCGATCGCATCGAGGATGCGCAGGCCGCCTTGCACCACCAGGCGCAACTCGAAGCCGATGCGGCCGGGCAGGCGCAGCGCCAGCGGTGCGCCGCTCAGCATCAGGTCGCGGGCGCGGTCCACCTCGAAGCGCATCAGCGAACGCCAGCGCGCGCGGGCGCTCGGGTGCTCCAGCGCCGCCGGTGATATCGCGTAACGGTTCAAGTCTTCGAGCGGAATGTAAATGCGCTCCTTGTGCAGATCGATCGCCACGTCCTGCAGGAAATTGATGATCTGTAGTGCGCTGCAGATGGCGTCCGAGTCGCGCACATTGTCTTCATCGGCGGCGCCGTACAGGTGCAGCATCATGTAGCCGACCGGGTTGGCCGAGCGGGCACAGTAATCGAGCAGCGCTTCGTAGCTGGCATAGCGGCTGACCGTCACATCCTGCTTGAAGGCGGACAGCAGATCGTACAGCGGCCGCAGCGGCATTTCATATTCCCGCACCACCTGCGCCAGACGCTCGAACATGGGGGCGTGATCGGTCGCGCCCTGGCCGATGCGGTCCAGCGCCGCTTCATAAGCGGTCAGCGCCGTCAGGCGTTGTTCCGGCGTGGCGTCGCCTTCATCGGCCAGATCGTCGGCGCTGCGGGCGAATGCATAGATCGCTTCCACCGCGGGACGTAAGCGTTTTGGTAATAAAATCGATGCGACAGGGAAGTTTTCGTAGTGGTCTACCGGCATAAATTGCTGCGTCAAAATTTAAATGACGCCAAAGTCATTTTTCGTCTTATAATTAATTAACGGAAAGTCATTAATTTCCAACCTGTAATGGTAGTGCCATCCTGACTACAGGGCAAGACTAAAGGATAAGACCGTGGCTGCCTCTCCAAAAATCTCCGTGATTGCGAGCTTGCTGCTTGCCGCCGCACTGGCCGGCTGTTCCAGACCGGCCGAAAAGACCGAAGACATCCGGCCTGTGCGGGTCATCAAACTGGTCGGCAGCGATGTCGATGTCAATGCCGAGTTCTCCGGCGAGGTGCGGGCGCGGGTCGAGTCGCGCCTGGGCTTTCGCGTCGGCGGCAAGATCATCAGCCGCAAGGTGGATGTCGGCACGCTGGTTAGGAAGGGGCAGGTTCTGATGCAGCTGGATCCGCAGGATTTGCAGCTGTCGCAGGCCCAGGCGCTGGCCAATCTGCGCGCAGCCGAGACCAACCGCGACCTGGCCAAGGCCGAGCTGGCGCGCTATCAGGAGCTGCGCTCCAAAAGCTTCGTCAGCCAGACGGTGCTCGATTCCAAGGAATCGACCTATAAGGCGGCGCAGGCCACTGTCGATGCCCAGCAGGCGATGTACCGCGGCCAGTCCAATCAGGCCGCCTATTCCGCGCTGTTGTCCGACACTGACGGGGTGGTGACCTCGGTCGATGCGGAAATTGGCCAGGTGGTGTCGCCGGGCACGCCGGTGGTGCGCGTGGCCAAGTCCGGCGAGAAGGAGATCGTGATCGGCATCCCGGAAGACAAGGTGGATACCTTGCGCCAGGTGCCCGACGTGCAGGTGCGCTTGTGGGCCGATCCCGATCACAGCGTGGCCGGCAGGATCCGCGAGATTTCGCCGGTGGCCGATCCGTCCACCCGCACCTATACGTTCAAGGTGGCGATTCCCGATTCGCTGGCGGAGGCCAAGCTGGGCATGACGGCGGTGGTGCAGTTCGCGTCGCGCACGGCGACGCCGCAGATCAAGGTGCCGCTGACGGCGCTGTTCTATGAGAAATCCGCCAGCTCGGTGTGGGTGGTGGAGAACGGCGTGGTGCGGCTGGTGCCGGTCACTATCGGCGGCGTGGCCGGCAACGACATCATCCTGGCCGGTGGCGTCCAGGCCGGGCAGACGGTGGTGACGGCCGGCGTCAATCTGCTGAAGCCCGGACAGAAGGTGACCATCCTCGGCGACGACCTGGGCATGGCGCCGGCAGCCGGGGCGCAAAAATGAAGGAGGGATTCAACCTCTCGCGCTGGGCGCTCGAACACATCCCGCTGACCCGCTACCTGATCGCGGTGCTGCTGCTGGGCGGCATACTCAGCTACGTCAACCTCGGTCAGGACGAAGATCCGCCGTTCACCTTCCGCATCATGGTGGTGAGCGCGCGCTGGCCCGGCGCCACCGCGTTGCAGATGGCCGAGCAGGTCACCGACAAGATCGAGAAAAAGCTGCAGGAAACCCCGGGTATCGACGAGATTTCGAGCTATTCCAAGCCGGGCGAGACGGTGATCATGCTCAAGTTGCGCGAATCGGTGCCGCCCAAAAGCGTGGCCGATTCCTGGTATCAGGTGCGCAAAAAGGTCGGCGACATCCGCGGCACGCTGCCGGCCGGCGTGTTGGGGCCGGCCTTCAACGACGAGTTCGGCGATACCTACGGCTCCATCTTTGCGCTGTCGGGCGATGGCTTCACTTACGCCGAGATGAAGGATTATGCCGATTTCGTGCGCCAGCAATTGTTGTCGGTACCGGCGGTGTCCAAGGTCGAGCTGCTCGGCGTGCAGGACGAAAAGATCAACATCGAGTTCTCGCACCAGAAGTTCGCCCAGCTCGGGATTCCGATCGAGACCATCGTCAACCAGATCGCCACCCAGAACAATGTGGAATCGACCGGCGTGCTGGTGACGCCGACCGACAATCTGCAAGTGCGCGTGACCGGCGCGCTGAAGACCGTGAAGGATCTGGAAGAACTGGAACTGCGCGCCAACGGCACCACCTTCCGCCTCGGCGACTTCGCCACCATCAAGCGCGGCTACGAAGATCCGCCGGTCACCAAGATGCGCTTCAACGGCAGGGAAGTCATCGGCCTGGGCGTGTCGATGGAAAAGGGCGGCAACATCATCGAGTTGGGCAAGCACATGGAAAAGACCGTGGCCCGGCTCAAGGCCAAGCTGCCGGTGGGGATAGAACTGCATCGGGTGGCCAATCAGCCGGAGGAGGTGACGGCATCGGTCGGTGAATTCGTGCATACGCTGATCGAGGCGGTTCTGATCGTATTGGCGGTCAGCTTCGTTTCGCTGGGGCTGCATGGCAAGCCGCTGCGGCTGGATGTGCGCCCGGGGCTGGTGGTGGCGCTCAGCATCCCGCTGGTGCTGTCGGTGACCTTCCTGTTCATGCGCATGCTGGACGTGGACCTGCACAAGATTTCGCTGGGTGCGCTGATCATCGCGCTGGGCCTGCTGGTGGATGACGCCATCATCGCGGTGGAAATGATGGTGCGCAAGATGGAGGAGGGCATGTCGCGCTTCGACGCCGCCACCTTCGCCTACACCTCGACCGCGATGCCGATGCTGACCGGCACGCTGATCACGGTGACCGGCTTCCTGCCGATCGGCATGGCCAAGTCGGCGGCGGGGGAATACACCTTCTCGCTGTTCTCGGTGAACGCGCTGGCGCTGGTGATTTCGTGGGTGGTGGCGGTGACGTTCACGCCCTATCTCGGTTATGTGCTGCTGAAAGTGCAGCCGCATGCCGCCGGCCACAGTGAGCATGAACTGTTCGACACGCCCGGTTTCCGCAAGTTCCGCGCGCTGGTCGACTGGTGCGTCGAGTTCCGCAAGACCACCATCGTCGCCACGCTGTTGATCTTCGCGGCCGGGGTGTACGGGTTCAACTTTATCGAAAAGCAGTTTTTCCCGGATTCCAGCCGGCCCGAATTGATGGTGGAGCTATGGTCGCCGGAAGGCACGACGTATGCCGCCAACGAGGCGCAGGTGAAGAAATTCGAAGCCTTCATCAGCAAACAGCCGGGCGTGCTGAGCGTGACCAGCTATGTCGGCACCGGCTCGCCGCGTTTCTACCTGCCGCTGGATCAGATTTTCCCGCAGACCAACGTGTCGCAGGTGGTCGTGCTGCCCAGGGACCTGAAGGCGCGTGGCGAGTTGCGGCAGAAGATCGTGGATGTCTTCAAGCGCGATTTCCCCGAGGTGCGCGGGAGGGTCAAGCTGCTGCCGAACGGTCCGCCGGTGCCGTATCCGGTGCAGTTCCGTGTCAGCGGCATCGAGGTGGCCAAGGTGCGCGCGGTGGCCGACCAGGTCAAGGACGTCATGCGCGCCAATCCGAACACGCGCGGCGTCAACGACAACTGGAATGAATCGGTCAAGGTGCTGCGGCTGGATCTGGACCAGGACAAGATGCGAGCGCTCGGCGTGACCTCGCAGACCGTGATGCGGGCGGCGAACACCATTTTGTCCGGCACCGTGATCGGCCAGTTCCGCGAGGGGATACGGCTGATCGACATCCAGCTGCGCCAGCCGCTGGAGGAGCGCGCCACCATCTCGGTGCTGAACGATACCAATATTCCCACCGCCAGCGGCAAGTCGGTGCCGATCAGCCAGATCGCCCGCGCGCATTTCGTCTGGGAGCCGGGCGTGGTCTGGCGCGAAGGGCGCGACTGGGCGATCACGGTGCAGTCGGACGTGGCCGACGATATCCAGGGACCGACCGTGTCGAGCCAGGTCGATGCGCAACTGGGCACGCTGCGCGCGGCGCTGCCGGCCGGCTATGCGATCACGGTCAAGGGCACGGCCTCGGACAGCGGCGAGGCGGAGGCGTCGATCGCCGTCAACCTGCCGGTGGCGATCTTCATCATCCTGACGCTGTTGATGCTGCAGTTGCACAGCTTCTCGCGCGCGCTGCTGGTGTTCCTGACCGGCCCGCTGGGCGTGGCCGGCGCGGCGATGGCCTTGCTGCTGTTCGGCCGGCCGCTGGGCTTCGTGGCCAACCTGGGCATCATCGCGCTGTTCGGCATGATCATCCGTAACTCGGTGATCCTGGTCGACCAGATCGAGCAGGACATCCGGGCCGGTCACGATCCATGGACCGCCATCGTCGAATCGGCGGTGCGGCGCTGCCGCCCGATCATCCTGACCGCCGCGGCGGCGGCGCTGGCCATGATTCCCTTGTCGCGTTCGGTGTTCTGGGGACCGATGGCGGTGGCCATCATGGGCGGCCTGATCCTCGCCACCGCACTGACTCTATTATTCCTGCCGGCCCTGTATGCGGCCTGGTTCCGGGTGAAAAAGCCCATTAAATAAGCAAAAAAGCAGAAAAATAGGGGGAATGTTGGCTACATACTAAAAAAGGTCACATTTCGCCGAAAAACCCGCTAAAATACCGCGCTGAAGTTGAAAGCTCCTGCGTAAAAGAGCGGGAATAGGGCGACCGTTTTCACTTACGAGTCGCCCTTTGCTTTTATGCGAACATGCCGCGAGGATGGCGAAATTGGTAGACGCACCAGGTTTAGGTCCTGACGCCAGCAATGGTGTGGGGGTTCGAGTCCCCCTCCTCGCACCAACTGTACTATTATTTTTTTGGACGAATTTTACATGGCAACTGCAGTCGAAACCTTGGGCAAACTCGAACGTCGTATCACGATCTCCTTCCCGCTGACCGAAGTCCGCACTGAAGTAGAGAAGCGCCTGAAAGTGCAAGCCAAAACGGCTAAGGCACCAGGCTTCCGTCCGGGCAAAGTTCCTCTGAAAATGGTCGCAGCGCAGTACGGTTATCAGATCGAGACCGAAGTGCTGAATGATAAAGTTGGCCGCGCTTTCAACGACGCCGCAAATGAAAACCAGCTGCGCGTGGCTGGTTTCCCGAACATCGAGCCGAAGGCCGAATCGCCAGAAGGCGTGCTGACCTTCGACGCCACCTTCGAAGTCTATCCGGAAGTTGAGATCGGCGACCTGACCAAGGTCGAGATCGAAACCGTGAAGGCCGAAGTGTCGGAAGCCGAAATCGACAAGACCATCGACATCCTGCGCAAACAGCGCGTGCATTTCCACACCAAGGGCGAAGCCGGCGAACACGGCGACGGCGGTGAAGCCGTGGCCGCCAACGGCGACCGCGTGACCGTGGACTTCGTCGGTTCGATCGACGGCGTGGAATTCCCGGGCGGTAAAGCGGAAGACTACGCTTTCGTGCTGGGCGAGGGCCGCATGCTGCCGGAATTCGAAGCCGCCACCGTCGGCCTGAAAGTCGGCGAATCCAAGACCTTCCCGCTGGCCTTCCCCGAGGACTACCATGGCAAGGACGTGGCCGGCAAGACCGCCTCGTTCACCATCACCCTGAAAAAGCTGGAATGGGCGCACCTGCCGGAAGTCGACGCTGAATTCGCCAAGTCGCTGGGCGTGGCCGATGGCGACATCGCCAAGATGCGCGAAGACATCAAGGTCAACCTGGAACGCGAAGTCAACGGCCGCATCAAGGCGCGCAACAAGGAAGCCGTGATGGACGCGCTGGTGGCCAACGCCACCCTGGACATCCCGAAGGCGCTGATCGCCCAGGACACCGAGCGTCTGGCCGAAATGACCCGCCAGGACATGGCCCAGCGCGGCATGAACGTCAAGGACGTGCCATTCCCGCCAGAACTGTTCGCCGAGAAGGCCGAGCGCCGCGTGCGCCTGGGCCTGATCCTGTCGCAACTGGTGGGCGAGAACAAGCTGCAAGCCCAGCCTGAGCAAGTCAAGGCCCAGATCGAAGACTTCGCCCAAAGCTACGAAGACCCGCGCGAAGTGCTGAAGTACTACTACAGCGACCGTCGTCGTCTGGCTGAAGTTGAAGCTCTTGTATTGGAAGAAAACGTCGTTAACTATGTCCTGGGCCTGTCGAAGACTTCGTCCAAGGTTATCGCCTTCGACGAACTGATGGGAAGCAACGCTCAGGCGTAATTCAGTTTGGGCCGGATGATGTATTATTAATACTCCGGCCTACAAGCTGCTTCACAAGGAAATAGAATGACTGGTATGAACCGTAATCCGGCACTGGACACCGAAATGCTCGGTCTGGTGCCGATGGTGGTGGAACAAAGCGGCCGCGGCGAGCGCTCCTACGATATCTACTCGCGCCTGCTGAAGGAACGCATTATCTTCATGGTCGGCCCGGTCAACGACCAGATGGCCAACCTGGTGGTGGCGCAGCTGCTGTTCCTGGAAAGCGAAAATCCGGACAAGGACATCTCGCTGTACATCAACTCGCCCGGCGGTTCGGTCTCGGCCGGCCTGGCGATCTACGACACGATGCAGTTCATCAAGCCGGACGTTTCGACGCTGTGCACCGGCCTGGCGGCGTCGATGGGCGCCTTCCTGCTGGCGGCCGGCGCCAAGGGCAAGCGCTTCTCGCTGCCGAACTCGCGCATCATGATTCACCAGCCGTCGGGCGGTTCGCAGGGCATGGCCTCGGATATCGAAATCCAGGCCAAGGAAATCCTGTACCTGCGCCATCGTCTGAACTCGATCATGGCGGAACGCACCGGCCAGTCGATCGAACAGATCGCCAAAGACACCGATCGCGACCGCTTCATGTCGGCCGAAGAGGCGGTAGAGTATGGCCTGATCGACAAGATGTTGGTCAACCGGGCTTGATGCTTCCCTCGCAGCGTAGCTAGAACAACGCCCGGGCGATTAATCGTCTGGGCGTTTCGTTTTTATTTCGGGTAGCATGTGGTTGTGGACGGGTTTTTTCTCGTCTTCAAAACTTGCCCATTCTGTAACCAAAGAATATTGCCCCATGTCAGACAAAAAATCCTCCAGCGGCGAAAAACTCCTTTACTGCTCGTTCTGCGGCAAAAGCCAGCACGAAGTGAAGAAGCTGATCGCCGGCCCGTCCGTCTTCATCTGCGACGAATGTATTGACCTGTGCAATGACATCATCCGCGACGAGACGTCGGCCATCGAGTCGGTGACGGGCGCCAAATCGGATCTGCCCACCCCGCAGGAAATCAAGGACCTGCTGGACCAGTATGTGATCGGCCAGCAGACGGCCAAGCGCATCCTGTCGGTGGCGGTGTACAACCATTACAAGCGCCTCAAGCACCTGGGCAAGAAGGACGACGTCGAACTGGCCAAGTCCAACATCCTGCTGGTCGGCCCTACCGGCTCCGGCAAAACCCTGCTGGCGCAGACCCTGGCGCGCATGCTCAACGTGCCGTTCGTGATCGCCGACGCCACCACCCTGACCGAAGCCGGCTACGTCGGCGAGGACGTCGAGAACATCATCCAGAAGCTGTTGCAGAGCTGCAACTATGATGTGGAAAAGGCGCAACGCGGCATCGTCTATATCGACGAGATCGACAAGATCTCGCGCAAGTCCGACAACCCGTCGATCACGCGCGACGTCTCGGGCGAGGGCGTGCAGCAGGCGCTGCTGAAACTGATCGAGGGCACCATGGCCTCGGTGCCGCCGCAGGGTGGCCGCAAGCACCCGAACCAGGACTTCGTGCAGATCGACACCACCAACATCATGTTCATCTGTGGCGGCGCGTTCGACGGCCTGGCCAAGGTGATCGAAAACCGTTCGGAAAAATCCGGCATCGGTTTCGGCGCCTCGGTCAAGAGCAAGTCCGAGCGCAACGTCAGCGATGTGCTGATGGAGGCGGAGCCGGAAGACCTGATCAAGTTCGGCCTGATCCCGGAACTGGTGGGCCGTCTGCCGGTCGTGGCCACGCTGGCCGAGTTGACCGAGGAAGCCCTGATCCAGATCCTGGTCGAGCCGAAGAACGCGCTGGTCAAGCAATACGCCAAGCTGCTGGACATGGAAGGCGCCGAGCTGGAAATCCGTCCGGCCGCGCTGCACGCGATCGCCAAGAAGGCACTGGCGCGCAAGACCGGCGCGCGCGGCCTGCGTTCGATCCTCGAACACGCGCTGCTGGACACCATGTATGACCTGCCGAATGAAACCAATGTTACCAAGGTGGTGATCGATGAAAATACCATCACCAGTGGCGCGAAACCTTTGTTGATTTATCAGGAGCAGGCAAAAGCTTCTGGTGAGAATTAAATAACTTGTGCACACTTGCCCCGTGGATATGCGAAATTCGTTTCGCATCTGTGGGCCGAGGCGGTACAATCGGAATCAATAAAAGAAGCAGGCTTCATTCGGAAAGCCACTCGTGACAGCCCGTCGCGCGTGGCTTTTTTATTTGCTGTCTTTTAGAGCACGACTAACTTTGGAAAACGTTCTTTTATTTAAGGAATTATTTCTTGCAGGTCGGTCTTGTGATTTGGCAAAACAGCGCCCACATCATAATCACGCTTACAAATAAGGTTACGCCATGACTACTTCCAAATTAACTGAGCAAACTCAGCTGCCGTTATTGCCACTGCGGGATGTCGTCGTCTTTCCGCATATGGTGATACCGCTGTTCGTAGGGCGCCCGAAATCAATCAAGGCACTGGAAGCCGCTATGGAGCAGGGCAAGAGCATCATGCTTGCCGCACAAAAAGCCGCTGCCAAGGACGAACCTTCCGCCTCCGACATCTACGAGATCGGCTGCGTGGCCAATATCCTGCAAATGCTGAAGCTGCCGGACGGCACCGTCAAGGTGCTGGTCGAAGGCGCCCAGCGTGCACGCATCAACCGTATTACCGACACGCCGACGCACTTCACGGCCGATCTGACGCCGCTCGACTCCGAGCTGGGCGACGATTCGGAAATCGAAGCCATGCGCCGCGCCATCGTTCAGCAGTTCGACCAGTACGTCAAGCTGAACAAAAAGATTCCGCCGGAGATCCTGGCCTCGCTGTCGGGCATCGACGACGCCGGCCGCCTGGCCGATACCGTGGCCGCCCATCTGCCGCTCAAGCTCGAGCAGAAACAAGTGATCCTGGAGATCTTCAGCGTCGCCAAGCGCCTCGAGCATCTGCTCGGCCAGCTGGAAGGCGAGCTCGACATCCTGCAAGTCGAAAAACGCATCCGCGGCCGCGTCAAGCGCCAGATGGAAAAGTCGCAGCGCGAGTACTACCTGAACGAGCAGGTCAAGGCCATCCAGAAAGAGCTGGGCGAGGGCGAGGACGGCGCCGACCTGGACGAGCTGGAGAAGAAGGTCGCGCTGGCCAAGATGCCGAAAGAGGCGTTGGACAAGGCCACCGCCGAGTTGAAAAAGCTGAAGCTGATGTCGCCGATGTCGGCCGAAGCCACCGTGGTGCGCAATTACATCGACACCCTGGTCAGCCTGCCATGGAAGAAAAAGTCCAAGGTCAACAACGACCTGTCCAACGCCGAGAAGGTGCTGGAAGGCGATCACTATGGTCTGGAGAAGGTCAAGGAACGCATCCTGGAGTACCTCGCGGTGCAACAGCGCGTCGACAAGTTGAAAGCGCCGATCCTGTGCTTCGTCGGCCCTCCGGGCGTGGGTAAAACCTCGCTGGGGCAGTCGATCGCCCGCGCCACCAACCGCAAGTTCGTGCGCATGGCGCTCGGCGGCGTGCGTGACGAGGCCGAGATCCGCGGTCACCGCCGTACCTACATCGGCTCGATGCCGGGCAAGGTGCTGCAGTCGCTGGCGAAAGTCGGTGTGCGCAACCCGCTGTTCCTGCTGGACGAGATCGACAAGATGGGCGCGGACTTCCGCGGCGATCCATCGTCGGCGCTGCTGGAGGTACTGGATCCTGAACAGAACCACACCTTCTCCGATCACTACATCGAGGTCGATTTCGACCTGTCCGATGTGATGTTCGTGGCGACCTCGAACTCGTTCAACATCCCGCCGGCGCTGCTGGACCGGATGGAAGTGATCCGCCTGTCGGGTTATACCGAGGATGAAAAGACCAGCATCGCCCAGCGCTATCTGCTGCCGAAACAGATCAAGAACAATGGTCTGAAGGAGGACGAGATCGCCGTCAGCGAAGCCACCATCCGCGACATCGTGCGTTACTACACGCGTGAAGCCGGCGTACGTTCGCTGGAACGCGAAGTGTCGAAGATCTGCCGCAAGGTGGTGAAGATGCTGCTGCTGAAGAAGTCGGAGAAGAAGGTCACGGTCACGCCGAAAAACCTGGACAAGTTCCTGGGCGTGCGCCGCTACGACTTCGGCGTGGCCGAGAAGGAAAACCAGATCGGCCAGGTGGTTGGCCTGGCATGGACCGAGGTGGGCGGCGATCTGCTGACCATCGAAGCGGTGACCATGACCGGCAAGGGCAACGTCATCCGCACCGGTACGCTGGGCGATGTGATGAAGGAATCGATCGAGGCCGCACGCACCGTGGTGCGCAGCCGCGCCAACCGCCTGGGCATCAAGCCCGAGCAGTTCGAGAAGTCCGACATCCATATCCACGTACCGGAAGGCGCGACGCCGAAAGACGGTCCGTCGGCCGGCATCGCGATGACCACCGCCATGGTGTCGGTATTTACCGGCATTCCGGTGCGCGCCGACGTGGCCATGACCGGCGAGATCACGCTGCGCGGCGAAGTGCTGCCGATCGGCGGCCTGAAGGAAAAACTGCTGGCGGCACAGCGCGGCGGCATCAAGACCGTGCTGATTCCCGAGCAGAACGTCAAGGATCTGGCCGACATTCCGGACAATGTCAAAAACAAGCTGGAGATCGTGCCGGTGCGTTGGATCGACAAAGTGCTGGAAATCGCCCTGGAACGCCAGCCTGAACCGCTGGTGGAAACCGCCCCGGTGGAAGCCGTGGCGGCCGCGGCGACCAAGGCGGACGGTCAGTCGGACGTGGTAAAACACTAATTAAATAAGCAGTGCATTGCGAAACAGGCGCCTTTATGGCGCCTGTTTTGTTATTTTTACTTATTTTTCTATAGTGCAGCCTTGACACGACGACGGCCGGGCTTGTTTAATACGGCCTGCATTTTTTTGGTTCCTGTATTCAACAGGAACGCTGATTTAACCTTAGTGACGGGGAATTGCTTTGAATAAGACTGAATTGATCGACCATATCGCCACCACCGCTGATATTTCGAAAGCGGCTGCCGCGCGCGCGCTGGACGCAGTGATCGACGGCGTGACCACCAGCCTGAAAAACAACGACAGCGTGACCCTGGTCGGCTTTGGCACCTTCTCCGTGAGCGAACGCGCCGAGCGCACCGGCCGTAACCCGCGCACCAAAGAAGAAATCGTTATCGAGGCAGCGAAAGTTCCTAAATTTAAAGCTGGTAAAGCTTTGAAAGATGCTGTAAACTAACGGACTTCGGTGAGCGGCACAGGCAATAAAGGCTGTTCACCAAACCGGCAAACGGGCGGTTAGCTCAGTTGGTAGAGCGGAGCCCTTACAAGGCTTAGGTCGGGAGTTCGAGCCTCTCACCGCCCACCAAAGAAACAACGTTTGCCAAACGGTAAGTTTAGTAGTAAAATGCAGCACCTCAATATTCAGCTGGAGCGGTAGTTCAGTTGGTTAGAATACCGGCCTGTCACGCCGGGGGTCGCGGGTTCGAGCCCCGTCCGCTCCGCCAACGAGATATTGAGAGAAGTAGGACCTACCAGGAGCGGTAGTTCAGTTGGTTAGAATACCGGCCTGTCACGCCGGGGGTCGCGGGTTCGAGCCCCGTCCGCTCCGCCAAGAACAAGATACCCCGCAGCTTTTATGAGCTGCGGGGTTTTTCTTTTTCCGCGCCGGTTATTTATTTATCGGTGTTAGCGCATGGGCGATCAATTAAACCGTGACCCAGCTATCAAACTGACAATCGGATGCTTGCTAAGCCACCGGTGCGCCTGTAGAATCGTGCGATACTGATTTTTTCGGCATATTCCGGCTTCACTGTGTTGTGTAAGTCATTGAGTTTTAAAGAGAATTGGCGAACGCGAGTTCGCCTTTTTTGTATGTGGAAGTCTTAACCAACCGAGACCATGTTTGAATTTATTCGTACCCATCAACGCTTGATGCAAATCTTTTTGGCCATCATCATCGTGCCATCGTTTGCGTTTGTCGGTATCGGCAGCTACAAGAGCTTCGGTGACGATGCCGGCACCATCGCCAAGATCGACGGCAAACCGCTGACCCAGCTCGAATTCGATAACGCCGTGCGCACCCAGCTGGATAACTACCGCCAGCAGATGGGCGCCCAGTTCGACCAGAAAATGTTCGACACGCCCGAGTTCAAGCAGAAAGTGCTGGACCAGCTGATCGCCCAGCGCGCCATCGCCGCGGAAGTCATCCACAACAACCTGACCGTCACCGATGCCCAGCTGCAGAAGGCCATCATGGACCTGTTCGGCGGCCCGGCCAACTTCGACATGGAGCGCTACAAGGCGATTCTGGCCGCGCAAGGTCTGCGTCCGGTCGACAACGACGCCCGCATGCGCCGCGACCTGGCCCTGCAGCAGCTGGCCGGCGCCGTCGAAGGCACCGGTTTCGCGCCACGTACCGTCACCGGCAATCTGTCGAACATCGTGGCGCAGGAACGCGAGGTGCAGGAACTGCTGCTGCCGGCGCCGGAATTCGTGCCGCAGGTGAAGCTGACCGATGACATGGTCAAGGCTTACTATGACAAGAACGCCAAGCAGTTCGAGGTGCCGGAACAGGCCAGGATCGAATACGTGGTGTTCAACCAGGACGCCGTCGCCAGCCAGATCAACGTCACCGACGCCGAGGTGGCCGACTACTACGCCAAGAACCAGCAGGCGTTCACCACGCCGGAAACCCGCCGCGCCAGCCACATCCTGATCACCGTCAAGAAAGGCGCCAGCGCGGCCGATACCGCCGCCGCCAAGGCCAAGGCGGAAGCCATCATGGCCGAGCTGCGCAAGAATCCGGCCGACTTCGCCAAGGTCGCCAAGGCCAAGTCGGAAGACCCGGGTTCGGCCGAGCAGGGCGGCGATCTGGGCGTGATCGAAAAAGGCGTGCTGGTGGCGCCGGTCGAAAGCGCGATCGCCAAGCTGAAGCAGGGTGAGATCAGCGATGTGGTGCAGTCCGAATTCGGCTTCCACGTGTTGACCGTGACCGAGCTGAAGCCAGCCGTGGTCAAGCCGCTGGACACCGTCAAGGGCGACGTCGCCGCCGATCTGAAGAAGCAGAAGGCCGCCAAGAAGTATTCGGAAATGGCTGAAACCTTCACCAACACCGTCTACGAGCAGGCCGACAGCCTGAAACCGGTAGCCGACAAGCTGGGCCTGAAGATCGAGACCGCCGCCGGCGTGTCGCGCACGCCGGCGCCGGGCGCCACCGCACCGTACAACAACGCCAAGTTCCTGAGCGCGCTGTTCTCGAACGAATCGATCGCCAACAAGCGCAATACCGAAGCGGTCGAGACCGCGCCGAGCACGCTGGTGGCGGGCCGCATCGTCGAATTCAAACCGGCCGCCAAGCGTCCGCTGGCCGAAGTCGACGCGCAGATCCGCCAGCGCCTGACGATCGAGGAAGCCGGCAAGCTGGCCGCCAAGGCTGGCGAAGAAAAACTGGCCGCGTTCAGGAAATCGGGCGATGCCACCGGCTTCGGCGCCGCCAAGCTGGTGTCGCGCCAGAATCCGCAGGGCGTGAACGGCCTGGCCATGCAAGCCATCATGAAGGCGGACGCCGCCAAGCTGCCGGCCTACGTCGGCGTCGAGCTGCCCGGCGTGGGCTACGGTTTGTACCGCATCGCCAAGGTGCAGCAGCCGGAGAAGCAGGACGAAGCCCAGCGCAAGGCCGAGGCCGAGCAGATCGGCAACATCGTTGCCCAGCAGGAGATGGCACAGTACATCGAGCTGCTGAAGCAAAAGGCCAAGGTGAAAGTCCTGAAGCCGATCAGCAATGTGACCGTGACCGAAGTGAAGTAACCGAGGGCCATAGGCTCCATCAAGAAAGGCCGCTGAGACAGCGGCCTTTTTTATTGTGCCGTCGCGATCAGGTGGCGCGCGGCGGCGGCGAAGCTGGCGTTGTCGATGTCGGGCAAATCCAGGGGCAGCGCGGCGTCGTACTTGACGAAGTTGCGGTCGATCGAGCGCAGATAGGCCGGGTCGTAGTGGCGCAGCAGCAGTTCTTCCACCAGTTGCGGCATGGCGCCGTTGGCGGACATGGCCTGCCAGCGCGCGATCTGCTCGCGGCCGTGCAGCTGGGTCAGGTGCTCGAGCTGGCCGTTCAGCGCGGCCGGACTGTCGACGAAATGCTCGTAATCCTCCATCAGCAGGCGCACGCGGTTGGGCACGGACAGCCCCAGCGCGATGCAGTCCGCGGCGCGCATGCTGTCCATCAGCGCGGCCGGCACGCGCAGATTGCCGACCTTCTTGCTCTCCGATTCCACGAACACCGGACGGGCCGGATCGAAGCGGCGCAGCGCGTCCCAGACCATGGTCTCGAACGCTTTCTGGCTGGGCTGGGGTTGGCTGGGCAGATGGCCCAGCACCGACCCGCGATGCGCCGCCAGCTGTTCCAGGTCCAGCACCTGCGCGCCTTGCGCGGCGAGCACTTCCAGCAGCCGGCTCTTGCCGCTGCCGGTGGTGCCGCAAATGACTTTAAAGCGCAGCTGCGGCGCCCGTTCGAGGTCGGCGTTGACCTGTTGGCGGAAGGCCTTGTAGCCGCCTTCCAGCTGCACCACCGGCCAGCCGATCCTGGCCAGGATATGCGCCATCGAACCGCTGCGGTTGCCGCCGCGCCAGCAGTAGACCAGCGGCCGCCATTCGCGCGGCTGTTCCAGCCACAATGTTTCAATATGCCGCGCGATGTTTTTCGCCACCAGCGCGGCACCCACCTTTTTTGCTTCGAACGACCCGTCCTGTTTGTACATGGTGCCGACGCGGATACGTTGCTCATCATCCAGCACCGGCGCGTTGATGGCGCCGGGCAGATGGTCGAGCGCAAATTCGCCCGGACTGCGGGCGTCGATGATGGCGTCGAAGGAGTCGAGTTGCGATAGCACCTGCTCGATGCCGAGAACTTCCGGATATTTCATTTTGCCTTGATGGTTTTTTGCAGCGTGGGCCAGATATTGGCCAGGATGGTTGGATGGGCTTCCGCCAGCGGATGCAGGCGGTCCGGCTGGAACAGCTGCGGCTTGTCGGCCACGCCCTCCAGCATGAAGGGCACCAGCGGCGCCTTGACGTCCTTGCTGACGGCACCGTACATGGCGTACAGCTTGTCGGCGTAATCGCGGCCGTAGTTGGGCGGGATGCGGATGCCGATCAGCATCACCCTGGCGTCGGCCTTGACCGCAGTGTCGGCGATGGCGCGCAGATTGGCCTGGGCCGCAGCCACGGGCAGGCCGCGCAAGCCATCGTTGGCGCCGAGCTCGACCACCACCACGTCCGGTTTGTACTTGTTCAGCAGGGCCGGCAGACGCGAGCGGCCGCCGCTGGTGGTCTCGCCGCTGACGCTGGCGTTGACCAGCACCGCATCGATGTTATTCTGTCTGAGTTTTTGCTCGGCCAGCGCGACCCAGCCGGTGCCGCGCGCCAGGCCGTATTCGGCCGACAGGCTATCCCCGAGCACAAGCACGGTTTTTGGTGCAGAATAGGCGCTCGCCGCTGCCGCCAGCAGGAGCAGGGCGGCCACTGCTTGACCAGACAGTTTTCCAGATAAACGATATAACAGATTAAGCATGCCAGATTTCCCTAACGCGTCTTCCCATTTCGTGCCGGACGGTCCGGCTTTGGCGCCGTCGCCGGCGGCGGCCATGGCGGCCGGCGCCACGCCGGCCATCGTCGTCAGCGGCCTGGCCAAGCGGGTTGCCGATGCCAGCGGCGAACTGACGATTTTGCACGAGGTGGATTTTACCGTGCAAAAGGCAGAGACGCTGGCGATTGTTGGCGCATCGGGCTCAGGCAAATCGACCCTGCTGGGGCTGCTGGCCGGTCTGGACACCCCGAGCGCCGGCAAAGTCGTGCTCGATGGCGTAGACATTTATGCACTGGACGAAGACGGCCGCGCCGCGTTGCGCAAGGAAAAGCTGGGCTTCGTGTTCCAGTCCTTCCAGCTGCTGGCGCACCTGACGGCGCTGGAAAATGTCATGTTGCCGCTGGAACTGTCGGGCGCCTTCCACGCCCGCGAGCGCGCCGAAGAAATGCTCAAGCGGGTCGGCCTGGGTAGCCGGCTGAAGCACTATCCGAAATATCTGTCGGGCGGCGAGCAGCAGCGGGTGGCGCTGGCGCGCGCCTTCGTGACCGAGCCGCCGCTGCTGTTCGCCGACGAACCGACGGGCAGCCTGGACGCCGCCACCGGCGAATCCGTGATCAAACTCATGTTCGAGCTCAACCGCCAACATGGTTCCACCCTGGTGCTGGTCACCCACGACCAGGCCATGGCCGCGCGCTGCGGCCGCACCATCACCATCGCCGCCGGCCGCCTGGTCTAGATCCGGGGTCAGTTCTGCCAATCGCACACGGCCTCAGCTGTAGCGTCCGCTACAGCTGAGGCCGTGTGCGATTGGCAGAACTGACCCCGGATTAACGTGCGTGGTGCTGGACCATGCGGTTGAGGGCGGTGCGGATGGCGGGGATGAGCTCGGCCGCGGTGAGGCCGATCGGGCCGCGGCCCTCGGCCACCAGCACGTCGGCCGCCATGCCGTGCAGCCAGACGGCCGCCAGCGCCGCTTCCCACCGCGGCCAGCCCTGCGCCAGCAGCGCGCCGCACAGGCCGGACAGGACGTCGCCGGTGCCGGCCGTGGCCAGCGCGGGATTGCCGGTGGTGTTGATGACGATGTTGCCGTCCGGCGCGGCAATCACGGTGCCGGAGCCTTTCAGCACGACGATGGCGTTCAGCCGCGCCGCCAGCGTGCGCGCGGCCGCCAGACGGTCGGACTGCACGCCCTTGATGTCGCTGCCCAGCAGGCGCGCGGCTTCCAGCGGATGCGGGGTCAGCACGGTGGCGGCGGTGCGCGCGGCCAGCGCGGTCTGCAATGACGGTTCGGCCGCCAGCAGGTTCAGGGCGTCGGCGTCGGCCAGCAGCATGCTGCCGCTGGCGATGGCGCTGCCCAGCAGTTCCCGCGCGGCGGCGCCGTCGCCGAGCCCGGGGCCGATGACGAGCGTGGCCTGGTCGAGCTCGTAGTCGCCGGCGAGACGGCACATCAGTTCGGGCTGGCACGGGTCGCACGGCAGCGGCTGGTCTGGAAACAGCACGTAGACGCGGCCGGCGCCGCCGTGCAGCGCCGCGCGCGCCGCCAGGATCGGGGCGCCGGTCATGCCGGGGGCGCCGCCGATCACGGCGACGTTGCCGTAGCTGCCCTTGTGGCTGTTGTGCCGGCGCGCGCGCAGGTGCCGCGCGAAGAATTTGACGTCGTTCAGGTGCAGCGCCGTGGGGCCGTAATGGCCGGCGGCGATGTCCAGCCGGGCGACGTCGACCAGGCCGGCGTAATCGCGACCGTCGCAGGTGTGCAGGCCAGGCTTGTCGCCGATGAAGGTGACGGTGTGGCTGGCGCGAATGGCGACGCCATCGGCACCGACCACGCAACCGCTGTCCGCGTCGAGGCCGCTCGGCACGTCGAGCGCCAGCACGCTGCAGCGCAGCTGGTTGACGGCGTTCACCAGCGCCGCCACCGCGCCGCTGATGGGGCGCTTGAGGCCGATGCCGAACAAGCCGTCGATCACCAGATTCCATTCGGTGCCGCCGAGGCTGATGTCGTCGATCGCGCGGAAGCGGACCTCGCTGCCGCGCGCGCGCTGTAACGCGGCCTCCCGCTCGGCCGAGGCAACGCCGCCCGGCGCCAGGTGGACCAGCGTGACCTGGGCGCCGGTGTACGACAGGTGGGCCGCCGCTTCCAGCGCATCGCCACCGTTGTCGCCGGGGCCGGCCAGCACCAGCACTTTGGCGTGGTTGGTGGAGAAGGGCAGCAGGTCGAGCGCGGCGTTGGCGGCGGCCTGGCCGGCGCGCTGCATCAGCGCCCCCGCCGGCAGCGCGGCCTTGGCGGCGGTGTCGACGGCGCGGATGTCGGCGACGGTGTAGAGTGGATTCATCGTGCCATTTTATCATCTATATTTCTGCGCGGGCGGCTGGTGCGGGGTGTGGTCGGCGCACTACAATAGACGCTTCATAACGCAGCGAGGCACGCATGGATTGGCAATTCTGGATCGACCGTGGTGGTACGTTCACCGATATCGTGGCGCGCGCGCCGGATGGCCGGTTGCGTACCTTGAAGCTGCTGTCGGAGAATCCCGAACATTATGCCGACGCCGCCATCGCCGGCATCCGCCAGTTGATGGGCGTGGCCAAGGGCAAGCCGATTCCGGTGGCGCAGATCGGCGCCGTCAAGATGGGCACCACGGTGGCCACCAACGCGCTGCTGGAGCGCAAGGGCGAACCGACCGCGCTGGCGATCACGCGCGGCTTCCGCGACGCCCTGCGCATCGCTTACCAGAACCGGCCGCGCCTGTTCGACCGCCATATCGTGCTGCCCGAGCTGCTGTACAGCCATGTGATCGAGATCGATGAGCGCATGGGCGCCCATGGCGACACGGTGCACGAACTGGACATGGCCAGCGCGCGCGCCGGTCTGGCCGAGGCATACGACCAGGGTTTGCGCTCGCTGGCGATCGTGTTCATGCACGGCTACCGTTATCACGCGCATGAAACCCGCGTGGCCGACATGGCGCGCGAGATGGGCTACACGCAAGTTTCGGTCTCGCACGAGATCAGCCCGCTGATGAAGCTGGTCGCACGCGGCGACACCACGGTGGTGGACGCCTATCTCTCGCCCATCCTGCGCCGCTATGTCGACCAGGTGGCGGCCGAACTGCCGGGCGTGAACCTGCAATTCATGCAGTCGAACGGCGGACTGACCGACGCGCGCGCTTTCCAGGGCAAGGATTCCATCCTCAGCGGCCCGGCCGGCGGCATTGTCGGCATGGTGCGCGCCAGCAAGCTGGCCGGCTTCGACAAGGTGATCGGCTTCGACATGGGCGGCACCTCCACCGACGTGTCGCATTACTCGGGCGAGTTCGAGCGCGTGTTCGAGACCCAGGTGGCCGGCGTGCGCATGCGCGCGCCGATGATGAGCATCCACACGGTGGCGGCCGGCGGCGGCTCCATCCTGCATTTCGACGGCAGCCGCTACCGCGTCGGCCCGGACAGCGCGGGCGCCAATCCCGGCCCGGCCAGCTATCGCCGCGGCGGTCCGCTGGCGGTCACCGACTGCAACGTCATGCTCGGCAAGATTCAGCCTGAGCATTTCCCGCAGCTGTTCGGCGCCGACGGCAAGCAGCCGCTGGATGCGGCCGCGGTGCGCGAACGCTTCGCTGTCATGGCCGACGAAATCGCGGCCGCCACCGGCAAGACGGTGTTGCCGGAGCAGGTGGCCGAAGGCTTCCTCGACATCGCGGTCGGCAACATGGCGAATGCGATCAAGCAGATTTCGGTGCAGCGTGGCCACGACGTGACCGAATACGCGTTGACCAGCTTCGGCGGCGCCGGCGGCCAGCACGCCTGCCTGGTGGCCGACGCGCTGGGCATGAAGACGGTGTTCGTTCACTCGCTGGCCGGGGTGATGTCGGCCTATGGCATGGGTCTGGCCGACCAGACCGCGATGCGCGAGGCGGCGGTGGAAATCCGCCTCGGCGTGGACAGCCTGGCCGACCTGCGCGCGCGCCTGCACGCGCTGGGCCGCCAGGCACGCGCCGACCTGCACCATCAGCAGGTGGAAGACGCGCGCATCGCGCTGGTCGAACGCGTGCATCTGCGCTACGAGGGCACCGACACGGCGCTGATGGTGCTGTTCGATACGCCCGACAGCATGCAGCAGCAGTTCGAAGCGGCCTACCGCAAGCGCTATTCCTTCCTGATGCCGGCGCGCGCGCTGATCGTCGAGGCGGTGTCGGTGGAAGCCATCGGCCGTTCCGACGCGCCGGCCGAATCGGTGGAGCCGGCCGCGCGCCGCATGTCCAACCTGATGCCGCAGGCGGTGGTGCCGATGTACAGCGGCGGCAAGTGGTGCCAGACCAGCCTGTATCAGCGCTCGGCCACGCGCATCGGCGACATCGTCAAGGGGCCGGCCATCATTGCCGAGGCCAACGCCACCACCATCGTCGAAGCGGGCTGGCAGGCCGAGGTGACCATGCACGATCACCTGGTGCTGCGCCGCGTGGCCGCGCTGCCGGAGCGGCGCGCCATCGGCACCTCGGCCGATCCGGTGATGCTGGAAATCTTCAACAACCTGTTCATGTCGATCGCCGAGCAGATGGGGCTGCGGCTGCAGAACACCGCCTACTCGGTCAACATCAAGGAGCGGCTGGATTTCAGCTGCGCCATCTTCGACGCCGACGGCAACCTGATCGCCAATGCGCCGCACATGCCGGTGCACCTGGGCTCGATGGGCGAGAGCATCAAGACGGTGATGCGCGAGAACGCCGGCAAGATGCGCGCCGGCGATGTGTTCATGCTCAACGATCCCTACAACGGCGGCACCCACTTGCCGGACGTGACCGTGATCACGCCGGTGTTCGATGAGGCCGGCGCGCACATCCTGTTTTACGTCGGCTCGCGCGGCCACCATGCCGATATCGGCGGCACCACGCCGGGGTCGATGCCGCCCGATTCGCGCGTGATCGAGGAAGAGGGCGTGCTGATCAATAATTTCAAGCTGGTCGATGGCGGCCGGTTGCGCGAGGCCGAAACGCGGGCGCTGCTGTCCGCTGCGCGTTATCCGGCGCGCAATCCGGAGCAGAATATGGCCGACCTGCGCGCGCAGATCGCCGCCAACCAGAAAGGCGTCGACGAGTTGCGCAAGATGGTGGCGCACTTCGGGCTGGACGTGGTGCGGGCTTACATGGGCCACGTGCAGGACAATGCCGAGGAGGCGGTGCGGCGTGTGATCAGCGCGCTGAAGGACGGCACGTTCACGCTGCCGCTCGACAATGGCGCACAGATCCGGGTGGCGGTGCGCGTCGATCGCGCGGCACGCAGCGCGCAGATCGATTTCAGCGGCACCTCGGCGCAGCTGGACAACAACTTCAACGCGCCATCGGCGGTGTGCATGGCGGCGGTGCTGTACGTGTTCCGCACGCTGGTCGACGACGAGATTCCGCTGAATGCCGGCTGCCTCAAGCCGCTGAAGGTGATGATTCCTCCCGGCTCGATGCTGAATCCGCACTATCCGGCCTCGGTCGTCTCGGGCAATGTGGAGACGTCGACCTGCATCACCAACGCGCTGTATGGCGCGCTGGGCGTGATGGCGGCGGCGCAGGGCACCATGAACAATTTCACCTTCGGGAATGCCAGGTACCAGTATTACGAAACCATCAGCGGCGGCTCGGGCGCCGGCGACGGCTTCGACGGCACATCGGTGGTGCAGACCAATATGACCAACTCGCGCCTGACCGATCCGGAAATCCTCGAATTCCGCTTCCCGGTGCGTCTGGACAGCTACGAGATCCGGGGCGGCAGCGGCGGCGCGGGGCGCTGGCACGGCGGCAATGGCGGCGTGCGCAAGGTGCGCTTCCTGGAGACCATGACGGCGGCCATCCTGTCCAACAACCGTATCTACGCGCCGTTCGGCATGGCCGGCGGCGCGCCGGGCGCGCTGGGACGCAACCGCGTGCAGCGCGCCGACGGCAGCATCGAACAACTCGGCCACATCGGCAAGACCGAGATGCAGCCGGGCGACGTGTTCATCATCGAAACGCCGGGCGGTGGCGGCTACGGCGTCGCCGGCGAGGGCGCCACGTAGTACCTCGGGTAGCGCCATGCGCTACTCCGGCGTGACGGCTTGTCCTCTGCCGCGCCGTCGGCATACAGTCGGGTTTTCGACAGGCGAGAAGGGGACAAGATGCGCAGCTTACTGAGGATTTTTCAGTCTCGCAATTCGTCGCGCGCCGCGATCGTGTCGGCCTTCCTGCTGTGTGGTTTGTATTTTGCGTCGTGGTACATCATCACCCACTGCCTCAACCTCGGCTGGATCGCCTTTTAACCATGGTCAGACATCTGTTGCCCGCGCTATGCCTGGCGCTTCCCCTGAGCTGCTGGTCGCAAACCGAGGCGCCGATGCCGGCTGCCGCCGCCAGCGAGGCGGCGCCCGAGACCATCCTGCTGGTCGGCCAGCGTCCCGGCCCCGGTTTGTGGAAGGTCAGCAAAGGCGACCACGTGCTGTGGGTGTTCGGCATGTACGCGCCGCTGCCGGAGAAAATGGAGTGGCGCTCGCAGCAGGTGGAAGCCATCGTGGCGCAATCGCAGGAATTCCTGCTGCCGCCCGGCGCGCACGCCAATATCGGTTTCTGGCGCGGGCTGACGCTGCTGCCTGGTCTGATCGGCGTAAAGAAGAATCCCGACGGTGCGACCCTGCGCGATATTTTACCGGCCGACGTCTACGCGCGATGGCAGCCGCTGAAAGCCCGGTATCTTGGCAAGGATGACGGCATCGAGCGCGAACGGCCCATCTTTGCCGCCCAGACCCTGTATCAGGCCGGCTTGAAGCAGGCGGGACTCACCAACAGCGGCGCCGTGCGCGCCAAGGTGGACGCGATCGTCAGGCAGCACAAGGTCAAGACCACCGAGACGGCGATCAAGCTGGATATCGACAACGCTGCCAGGGCGCTCAGCGATTTCAAGAAGTCGGCGCTGGCCGATACCGCCTGTTTCGACAAGACGCTGGCGCGGCTGGAAACCGACATCGAGGCCATGCGCGTGCGCGCCAATGCCTGGGCCAAGGGCGATATCGCGGCCATCCGGCAGCTGAGCTACCCCGATCAGGACAGCGCCTGCGACGATGCCGTCCTCGGCGCCGACTTTGTCAAAAACCAGCCGGGCTGGCAGAACGTGAAACAGCGTGCGCAGGATGCCTGGCTGGCCGCGGCCGAACGCTCCATCGGCAGCAACGACACCAGCTTTGCCATCCTCGGCCTGGCCGAGATCCTGGGCCCGGGCGGTTATCTGACTGCGCTGCAGGCGCGCGGCTACCAGGTCGACAGCCCGGAGTGACGCGAGCGCCAGCCTAGGCGCTACGGCGGAAAGGAACGATAATAGCGGCTGTATCAATTTTGAGCGCTATTGGAATTCTCATGGAAATTAAGGTCAACTTTCTGGACAAGCTGCGTCTGGAAGCCAAGTTCGACGACTTCACGGTGATCGCCGACCAGCCCATCCGCTATAAGGGCGACGGCTCCGCCCCCGGTCCATTCGATTATTTTCTGGCTTCGTCCGCCCTGTGCGCGGCGTACTTCGTCAAGTTGTATTGCAATACCCGCAATATTCCAACCGAGAATATCCGCCTGTCGCAGAATAATATTGTCGATCCTGAAAACCGCTACCAGCAGATTTTCAAGATCCAGGTCGAGCTGCCCGAGGATATTTCCGAGAAGGATCGCCAGGGCATCCTGCGCTCGATCGACCGCTGCACGGTAAAAAAAGTGGTGCAGGCCGGTCCGGAATTCATCATCGAAGAAGTGGCGAATCTGGACGCCGACGCCCAGGCCCTGCTGACCCTGAACCCGGACGCCGACGCGCGCACCTACATCCTCGGCAAGGATCTGCCGCTGGAGCAGACCATCGCCAACATGTCGGGCGTGCTGGCCGACCTGGGCATCAAGATTGAAATCGCCTCGTGGCGCAATATCGTGCCGAACGTGTGGTCGCTGCATATCCGCGATGCGCATTCGCCGATGTGCTTCACCAACGGCAAGGGCGCGAGCAAGGAAAGCGCGCTGGCCTCGGCGCTGGGCGAGTATATCGAGCGCCTGAACAACAACCACTTCTACGCCGGCGTGTTCTGGGGCGAGGACATCGCCAACGCGCCATTCGTGCATTATCCAGACGAGCGCTGGTTCAAGCCGGGCCGCAAGGATGCGTTGCCGCCGGAGATCCTCGACCCGTACTGCCTCGCCATCTACGATCCGGATGGCGAACTGCGCGGTTCCCACCTGTACGACACCAATTCGGGCAACGTCCAGCGCGGTATCTGTTCGCTGCCCTACGTGCGGCAATCGGATGGCGAGACGGTGTATTTCCCGTCCAATCTGGTGGAGAACCTGTACGCCAGCAATGGCATGAGCGCCGGCAATACCTTGGCGGAAGCGCAGGTGCAATGCCTGTCGGAGATTTTCGAACGCGCCGTCAAGCGCGAAATCCTGGAGGGCGAACTGGCGCTGCCGGACGTGCCGCAGGAGGTACTGGCCAAATATCCCGGCATCGTCGCCGGCATCCGCGGCCTGAAGGAGCAGGGCTTTCCGGTACTGGTCAAGGATGCGTCGCTGGGCGGGCAGTATCCGGTGATGTGCGTGACGCTGATGAATCCGCGCACCGGCGGCGTGTTCGCCTCGTTCGGCGCCCATCCGAGCCTGGAAGTGGCGCTGGAGCGCAGCCTGACCGAGCTGCTGCAGGGGCGCAGCTTCGAAGGACTGAACGATCTGCCGCCGCCTACCTTCGTCAGCAACGCCGTCACCGAGCCGAATAACTTCGTCGAACATTTCATCGATTCCAGCGGCATCGTGTCGTGGCGCTTCTTCAGCGCCAGGGCCGATTACGACTTCGTCGAGTGGGACTTCACCGGCCAGGGCGAGAACGCCAACGCCGAGGAAGCCGCCACCCTGTTCGGCATTCTCGCCGACCTGGGCAAGGAAGCCTATGTGGCGGTCTACCAGGACCTGGGCGCCACCGCCTGCCGTATCCTGGTGCCGGGCTATTCGGAAGTGTATCCGGTGGAAGACCTGATCTGGGATAACACCAACAAGGCGCTGCTGTTCCGCCAGGACATCCTGAATCTGCACCGCCTCGACGACGCCGCGCTGGAAGCCCTGCTGGAACGCCTGGAAAACAACGAACTGGACGAATACTCCGACATCGCCACGCTGATCGGCATCGAGTTCGACGAGAACACCGACTGGGGCCAGTTGACGGTGCTGGAACTGAAGCTGCTGATCAACCTCGCCCTGCAGCAGTTTGAAGACGCGCATGAACTGGTGGGCGCCTTCCTCCAGTACAACGACAACACGGTGGAGCGGCGCCTGTTCTATCAGGCCATGGATGCCGCGCTGGAGGTGGAGCTGGCGGACGATCTGGACATGGAAGATTACGAGGTCAATTTCCGCCGCATGTTTGGCGACGCGCGCATGGACGCGGTACTGGGTTCGCTGAACGGCAGCGTGCGTTTCCACGGCCTGACGCCCACCAGCATGCAGCTCGAAGGGCTGGACCGCCATCATCGCCTGATCGACAGCTACCGCAAGCTGCATACGGCGCGCGCCAGGGCGGCTGCGCGCTGACCCGCTTCAGGCCGTCGCGGAGATGCCGTACTTGCGCTGGGTGTGATGGTAGTGCGCGGTCAGCGCTTCCAGCGACGGATGGCCGGGATCGATGCGGCGCATGCGCTCCAGCAGGAACTGGCATTGCTCGGCCAGCGGCGCCTCCCAGCCCAGGTCGTCCAGCTGCTTGAGCATGGCCGACGCCGCGGCCGGCAACAGCGCCATGTTGGCCGGCGCCTTGCGCAGGCCGGCGTTCAGCGTGTCCACCGCCGCGCGCAGGTCGCCATGGGTGCGTTGCTCGGCCGCGTGGGCGAGCAGTTCGTCCACCTGCACCCTGATCTGCTCGCCCATGCCTTGCGCCAGATCGTGGCGGCCGGCCTTCTCGAACACTTCCACCGCTTCGTCCATGGAGACGCCGCTGTCGGTGTCGTTCATCAGGTTCAGCATCAGGTCCGACGCCTGCTGGTCCAGCTTCACCGCCAGGCAGCTGTGCACCAGGCTGATTTTCAGCCCGGTCGACAGGCCGCGCGTGGCGGCGATGGTATTGACGGCCGAGGTCAGCTCTGTAGCGGCGGCGGTCATGTTGCCGTTCAGTTCCTGCACCATGCCGGAGGCGATGGCGCGACAGGCGTCCACGTTCGGCCCGCTGCGCAGCGAACGTTCCATGTCGCGGATGACGCCGCTGGCCTGGTTGGCGTCGCCTTTCTTCACCAGCGTGCGCACCAGGCGTACGTGGTCTTCCGGGTCGCGGAATTCGGAATATCTGGCCTTGGCCACCACCTGTTTAAACGCCTTCTCGGCGGCGCCGACGTCGCCGGTTTCAAACGCCACTTCGCCCAAATGGCGCAGGCGGCGCACCATGTGCGGCGAAATCGCCACCGCGTCTTCCAGCACCTTCTTGGCTGCTTCGTACTGGCCCTGGGCCTGCAGCGTGCGCGCCAGCAGGTCGTAGGCGGCCATGAAGCGGTTGTTCTGCGCCAGCAGCAGGTCCAGCGCTTCCTGCGCCTCCGGGTACTTTTGCAGGCCGAAGCGGCAGCGCGCCAGGCCCAGATGTGCCCATGCGATGGGCCGCGTCATGAGGATCCACTGGTAGACCATCTCGGCCTCGGCCAGCTCCTGTTGGTCGAACAGCAGTTCGGCGCGCAGGCGGGCGAAGTCGATGGCGTAGCGCGGCGTGCGTTCTTCCAGCGCCTTGCATTCGGCGATGGCCTTGCGCACATTGCCCATTTCGATCAGATGGTACACCGGCAGGAACACGTCGCGCCGTTCGACCGCGCGGCGGATGCGCTGGAGCAGGGCGTCGACGGTGAACGGCTTGAGCACGTAATCGGTCGGCGTCAGTTCGGCGGCGCCGATCACCTTGCCGTAGTCGCCCTCCGAGGTGATCATGATGAAGATGGTCCACGGCGAAATCAGTTTATGGTGCCGCAGGTCTTCCAGCAGTTGCTGGCCATCCTGGCCATTGTTGTCGCCGCTGCCGTTGCCAAGGTCGTACTCGCACAAAATGATGTCGAACGGCTTCTTGGTCAGCTGGCGGATGGCCGTGCCCGAGCTGACCGCATAATCGATCTTGCTGATTGACGACTGGCTGAGCATGTTGTGCAGGTTGCCGCGCATGCCCGGGTTGGGGTCGACGATCAGCACCGACAAGTCGCTATATTCTGCCATTGTTACGCTTCCACGCTAAGATTTGCTCAGCATACTCCAAGGCAAATGAAAATACCGTTTTTTGCCCGTGGCAGAGGGCGTTTGTGGGGTAAACTGGCCGAAAATGTTGCTTCTGAGGCAGCTTTTGCTTGTCGTTACCACTATATGACGGGACTGATAGCGGGTATAATGCGCGCAAAGGAAAATCCGCAAGACCGAATTCATAGCATCTCGTGCCTCATTCCCCTTTAAACCGCAGCCTAGCTGCATCAACCATCTCCCAACCATGCTGATTCTGCCGGGCTCCAATGCCCTGTCCGCATTCCGCAGCCAACGCCTGTTGAACCAACTGCAAGCTGTGCTGCCATCGGTTGCCGCCGTCCAGGCGCGCTATGTCCACTTTGTCGAGGCTGCCCAGCCGCTGTCCGCCGATGACACCAGCCGCCTGCAAGGCTTGCTGACCTACGGCGAGCCTGCGCACGCCGACAATACCGAAGGCGTGGCCGAAGAGTTCTTCGTCATCCCGCGTTTCGGCACCATCTCGCCGTGGGCGTCGAAGGCCACCGACATCGTGCACAACTGCGGCATGGGCCACATCAAGCGCGTCGAGCGTGGCGTGGCATACCGCATCAACCTGAAGACCGGCATTCTGGGCACGTCGATCGGCGGCGCCAAGAAGCTGAGCGAGGAAGAAGTGCAGGCTGTCGTCGCGCTGCTGCACGACCGCATGACCGAATCGGTGCTGCGCTCGGCCGACGAAGCTGCCGGCCTGTTCCGCGAACTGGAGGCCCGTCCGCTGGAAAGCGTGGACGTGATCGGCAGCGGCAAGGCCGCGCTGGACAAGGCGAATACCGACCTCGGCCTGGCCATGTCGGAAGATGAGATCGAATACCTGGACAACGCCTTCACCAAGGCCGGCCGCAACCCGACCGACGTCGAACTGATGATGTTCGCCCAGGCCAATTCCGAGCACTGCCGCCACAAGATCTTCAACGCCGACTGGACCATCGACGGCGTGGCGCAGCCGAAGTCGCTGTTCGGCATGATCAAGAATACCCACATCCTGCAGCCCAAGGGTACCGTGGTCGCCTACAGCGACAACTCGTCCATCATGGAAGGCGCGGAAGTGATGCGTTTCTTCCCGCAGTCGGGCAGCCAGGAATACGCGCCGACCACCGAACTGACCCATACCCTGATGAAGGTGGAAACCCACAACCACCCGACCGCGATTTCGCCGTTCCCGGGCGCCTCCACTGGCGCCGGCGGTGAAATCCGCGACGAGGGCGCGACCGGCCGCGGCGCAAAGCCGAAAGCCGGCCTGACCGGCTTCACCGTCTCCAACCTGCTGCTGCCGGGCGCCGTGCGCGCCTGGGAGAGCGACGCGGTGGTGACCGCACCGGCGGCCGAATACCGCGACAGCGGCACGCCGTACGGCAAGCCGGAACGCATCGCCTCGCCGCTGCAGATCATGATCGACGGCCCGCTGGGCGGCGCCGCGTTCAGCAACGAATTCGGCCGTCCGGTGCTGGGCGGTTACTTCCGCACCTACGAGCAGAACATCGGCAAGCAGTTCGCTGGCGCGCATGACACCGTGTTCGGCTACCACAAGCCGATCATGATTGCCGGCGGTATCGGCAACATCTCGGCGCAGCATACGCACAAGAATGACATCCCCGTCGGCAGCCTGCTGGTGCAGCTGGGCGGACCCGGAATGCGCATCGGCATGGGCGGTTCGGCCGCCTCGTCGATGGCGACCGGCACCAATACCGCCGACCTGGACTTCGACTCGGTCCAGCGCGGCAATCCGGAAATGGAACGCCGTGCGCAGGAAGTGATCAACGGCTGCTGGCAGCTGGGGCCGAAGAACCCGATCATTTCCATCCACGATGTGGGCGCCGGCGGCTTGTCCAACGCCTTCCCGGAAATCACCAACGACGCCAAGCGCGGCGCGATCTTCGATCTGCGCAAGATTCCGCTGGAAGAAAGCGGCATGGCGCCGAAGGAAATCTGGTCCAACGAATCGCAGGAACGTTATGTGCTGGCGATCGCGCCGGAAGACCTGCCGGTATTCCAGGCCATCTGCGAACGCGAGCGCAGCCCGTTCGCCGTGGTCGGCACCGCCACGGAAGAACGCCAGCTGAAACTGATCGACCGCGATTTGGGCAACGAGCCGGTCGACATGCCGATGGAAGTCCTGCTGGGCAAGCCGCCAAAAATGCAGCGCGACGTGCACCATGTGCAGAACGACTTCCCGGCCATCGACCTGACCGGCGTCGACCTGGAAGAAGCCGCGCAGCGCGTGCTGCTGCTGCCGACCGTGGGCGACAAATCGTTCCTGATCACCATCGGCGACCGCACCGTGGGCGGCATGTCCGTGCGCGACCAGATGGTCGGTCCGTGGCAGGTGCCGGTGGCCGATTGCGCCGTCACCGCCATGAGCTTCGAAGGCTACAAGGGCGAGGCGATGGCCATGGGCGAACGCACGCCGGTGGCCGTGATCGACGCCGCCGCCTCGGGCCGCATGGCCGTGGCGGAAGCCATCACCAACCTGGCCGCCGCGCCGATCGCGGACATCTCCGACATCAAGCTGTCGGCCAACTGGATGGCCGCCTGCGGCCAGCCGGGCCAGGACGCGGCGCTGTACGACACCGTCAAGGCGGTCGGCATGGAACTGTGTCCGGCGCTGGGCATCAGCATCCCGGTGGGCAAGGATTCGCTGTCCATGCGCACAACATGGAAAGAAAGCGGGAAAGATGGCGATGTCGCCAAGGCTGTGCTGTCGCCGGTCTCGCTGATCGTCTCCTCGTTCGCACCGGTGTACGACGTGCGCAAGGCGCTGACGCCGCAGCTGCGCACCGACCTGGGCGATACTGCGCTGATCCTGATCGACCTGGGCCGCGGCAAGAACCGCATGGGCGCCTCGGCGCTGGCGCAAGTCATGGGCCAGCTGGGCAACAGCGTGCCGGACGTCGACAATCCGGAAGACCTGAAAGCCTTCTTCGCCGCCATCCAGCAACTGAACAAGGATGGCAAGCTGCTGGCCTACCATGACCGTTCGGACGGCGGCCTGTACGGCACGCTGACCGAGATGGCGTTTGCCGGCCGCGCCGGCCTGTCGGTCAACCTCGACATCCTGACGCTGGAAGACGGCCACGGCGCCGACCAGGGCGACGCCAAGAACTGGGCCACCCAGATCGGCGAGCGCCGCAACGACCAGACCCTGCGCGCGTTGTTTTCGGAAGAACTGGGCGCCGTGATCCAGGTGCGCGCCGACGAAAAATCGGCCGTGATGGACGTGCTGCGCTCGTTCAACCTGGGCGCTTGCAGCCACATCATCGGCAAGCTGAACGACCGTGGCGTGATCGAATTCACCCGCGACGCCAAGGTCATCTATCAGCAGCCGCGCTCGGCGCTGCACCGTTTGTGGAGCGAAACCAGCTGGCGCATCGCCCGCCTGCGTGACAACCCGGCCTGCGCCGACGCCGAATACGACCGTCTGCTGGACGAACAGGACCCGGGCATCACGCCGAAAGTCACGTTCGACCTGAGCGAGAATGTCGCTGCGCCGTTCCTGGCCACCGGCGTGCGTCCGCGTGTCGCCATCCTGCGCGAGCAGGGCGTCAACTCGCACATCGAGACCGCCTACGTGATGCACCAGGCCGGCTTCACCGCCGTCGATGTCCACATGAGCGACCTGATCGCCGGCCGCGCCAGGCTGGACGACTTCCAGGGTGTGATCGCCGTGGGCGGCTTCTCGTACGGCGACGTGCTGGGCGCGGGCGAAGGCTGGGCCAAGACCATCCTGTTCAACAACGCCCTGTCCGACCAGTTCGCCAAATTCTTCGCCCGCCAGGACACCTTCGGCCTTGGCGTGTGCAACGGCTGCCAGATGATGAGCAACCTGAAACCGCTGATTCCGGGCGCGCAGGCGTGGCCGAAGTTCACCACCAACAAATCGGAGAAATTCGAGGCGCGCTTCTCGATGGTGGAAGTGCTGGACTCGCCGTCGATCTTCTTCCAGGGCATGGCCGGCACCCAGACGCCGATCGCCATCGCTCACGGCGAAGGCTATGCCGACTTCACGCAGACCGGCAACATCGGCGAAGCGATTGCCGCCATGCGCTTCATCGACAACCGTGGCGCCGCAACCGAAGTGTATCCGTACAACCCGAACGGCTCGCCACAAGGGTTGACCGCGGTGACCACGCCGGACGGCCGCTTCACCGTCATGATGCCGCACGCCGAGCGCGTCTTCCGCACGGTGCAACACTCGTGGGCGCCGGACGCCTGGCCCGAAGAATCGCCTTGGATGCGCATGTTCCGCAACGCCCGTAAATTCATCGGCTAAATAAGCCGAGCTCATCAGTCGGGGTCAGAGCCGACATTCGGACATTGGATAGCAAGCGATCCAATGTCCGAATGTCGGCTCTGACCCCGAATTCATAGGTGTTTGTTTGCTTCGCGGTAGGTGAGCGGTGCGAGGCGGGTTTTATTATGCAGCGTGAATGCGCGTATCGTTTCCGGTGCGTGGCGAGCGTAATCTCTTAATGCCCAGCCGATCGCTTTTTGAATAAAGAATTCTTTTTCGTGTGCGCAGTACAGTGCATAGGCGAATAATCGCTGCTCGTCGGTTTTATCGCGCCAGCCTAACTGATGCAGGATGGCAATGCGGCGGACCCACATATTCTCGTGTTTTAATGCGTCGTCCATGAACTCGTGGTCATGCCTTAAAACATCGCCGATAATGCCGGCCAAGGCATCGACGGTATCCCACCATGATTTATCTTGCGCCAGCACCAGCAGGGCGGCAATATCGGCAGGCTTTAATTCTTTCCAATGCAATGCCAATAAATCCAGCGCGATATATTGATATTCGCGTTCCGGTAAGCGCCAGAGCTCACGCGCGTATTCAAGTAATCGCTGTGCGCCGATACCTTTGAATGTTTTCAGCAGCGGCTTGGCGGCGGCGCGCCGCTGCGGTGTACCGATGCCAAGATAATCGAACTGGTTGCGCATGTAGGCGCGCATGCCCGCTGCGCGCCCGGGGTCCGTCAATGGGGCGAGCAGGGCGTTCAGTTCGGCAAGAAAGGCTGGCTTCATGCTGGTTTCTGGCTTGTTTGGACTGGTTTCTGGCATACGCGGGACATAAAAAAAGCGCCTGCTGACAGGCGCTTCTCTCTGGCAGTGGTCCTGATTACTGGACTTTGGCCTTCTTGGTCAGTTCTTCGCGGTAGGCGACGATCTTGCGCTGTTGCAGCACTTCAGCGATCTGGCCCTTGACTTCGTCCATCGACGGCAGTTTGGTTGGACGCGATTCTTCCAGCTTGATCACGTGGTAGCCGAATTCGGTTTTTACCGGAGTCTGGGTGATTTCACCGTTTTTCAGGGCCACCATGGCATCGGCGAAAGGCTTCACCAGTTTGCCAGGGGTCATCCAGCCGAGGTCGCCGCCATTATTGGCCGAACCGTCCTTCGATACCTTGGCCAGTTCTTCGAATTTACCGCCGGCTTTCAGTTTGGCGATAATATCCTTGGCTTCCTGTTCGGTGGCCACCAGAATATGACGCGAGTGATATTCGGTCGGGCCGACAGAGGCTTTATATTTGTCGTATTCCGCCTTGATTTCAGCGTCCGACACCGGATTCTTTTTCACATAATCAGCCAGCATGGCGTTGATGATAATGCTTTGACGGGCATTGTCGATCGCGGCGGTGACTTCCGGCTTTTTGCCATAACCCTGTTTATCCGCTTCCTGCAGCAATACTTCGCGGCCGATCAATTCTTTCTTGACCATTTCGCGCAGCTGCGGCGAATCAGGTTGCTGGCCTTGGGCAACAACTTGCTTGACCATCTGGTCGACCTTGGAGGCAGGAATCGCCTTGCCATTCACGGTCGCGGCGTTTTGAGCAAATGCAGGGGCTGCCGCAACGGCGATCATTGCTAACAACAGGCGGGCTGGCTTCAACATCATTGTTTAAATCCTATATAAAAAAGCGTACAAGGGACGCATGATACCAACGCTGAATCAAAAACGGCGCCCCGCAGGGCGCCGCCTTTCATAACATTACTGCACTTTTGCCTTCTTGACCAGTTCTTCTTGGTAGGCCTGCAGTTTTTTCTGGGTCAGCGATTCCGCCACTTGCGGCTTCACTTCTTCCAGGGTCGGCAGCTTGGCCGGACGGATGTCGTCGACCTTGATCACGTGGAAGCCGTTCGGGGTCTGCACCGGCTTTTCGGTCACCTGGCCTTTTTGCAGCGAGGTGAACGCCTGCGCGAACACTGGCGGGAAGGCCGATGGCGATGCCCAGTCCAGATCGCCGCCGTTGGCAGCCGAACCGGTGTCCTTCGATTGCTTGGCCAGGTCTTCGAACTTGGCGCCGCCCTTGATCTTGGCGATCACGTCGTTGGCTTCAGCTTCGGTGCCCAGCAGGATGTGGCGCACATGGTATTCCTTGTCGCCAGCCTGGGCGACGAAACGGTCGTATTCCGCCTTGATGTCGGCGTCCGAAACCGGGTTCTTCTTGACGTAGTCGGCGATCAGGGCGTTGACGATGATGGCCTGACGGGCGTTCTCGAGCGCGGTCTTGACGTCGGCGTTCTTGCCGTAACCTTGCTTTTCCGCTTCCTGCATCATCACTTCGCGGCCGATCAGATCTTTCTTGATCAGTTCGCGCAGCTGCGGCGAATCCGGCTGCTGGCCTTGAGCGACGACTTGCTTGACGATGGCATCCACGCGCGAGGTCGGGATCGCCTTGCCGTTAACCACGGCAACGTTTTGCGCAAAAGCTGGTACTGCGACAACGAGGAGTGCAATCAGCAACTTGGCTGGCTTGAAGGTCATTATTAATTCCTGTAAAGGGAAAGTTTTAGCGAAATTGCCTGGAGGAGGAGTGCGGACTGTTTGAGGTCTTTATCGTTAATTATGAAAGCCGACAGCGGCCACTCCACCGCCAAGCGCTACATCATACTTCGGACGGAGCCAATGCGGTAATGGCCAATGCATGAATTTCTTTATGCATCATATCGTGCACGGAATCATACACGAGTCGATGTCTTGTGACGAGTTTAAGACCTTCGAAATGTAACGAAACAATTCTGACATTGTAGTGCCCGCCGCCGGAGGCCGCGCCGGCGTGACCGGCGTGGGCGGCGGAGTCGTCTTCCAGCACCAGTTCCTGCGGCTGCAACGTGTCTTCAAAGCGCGCGCGCATGCGCTCCAGGCGGGTATCTTGAATCTGGTTCATGCCTGGTCCTTGATGTGGCGCGACAAATAAATCGTTTGCGCAACGATAAACACAAACATGATGCCGGTCGAGCCGAATGCCTTAAAGCTGACCCAGGCGTCGGTATTCCCTTTAAACAGTACAAACGCCAGATACCAGTTCAGCGCGCCCATAAAGGCAAAGAAAATCACCCACACCATATTCAAACGGCCCCAGATCGGCTCCGGCAGGTCGATGATTTCCTGCATGGATTTGCGCATCAGGTTTTTTTTGAACAGCAGATCGCTGAACAGCAATACCGCCGCAAACAGCCAGTACACGATACTGAGCTTCCATTTGATGAAATCTTCATCGTGCAGGTAAATCGTCAAGCCGCCGAAGACCACGAACATGGCCAGCGACACCCACAGCACCCCGTCGACCTTGCGCCCGCGCAGCTTGATCCAGGCAATCTGCGCCATCGTGGCCAGGATACCGACCAGCGTGGCGATCACGATGGGCGACTGTTCCGCGGTCACCGAGCCGCCGGAAATCATGCCGCTCATGTGGGTGTTGATGAAGTGCTGGGCGGCGTCGGCGTTCCAGCCGGCCAGCTTGTAGGACGCGAAGAACAGCAGTACCGGGATCAGGTCGAACAGAAATTTCATGGTGGTTTATTGGTCTTGTGAGTCGAATCGCAGCGAAGCCGAGTTGATGCAATAGCGCAGGCCGGTCGGCGGGGGGCCGTCCGGGAACACGTGGCCCAGGTGGGCATCGCACACGGCGCAGATGATCTCCGTACGCAGCATACCATGCGAACGGTCGACTTTTTCGATCACGTTGGCCGGATCGATCGGTTCGAAATAGCTCGGCCAGCCGCAGCCCGAATCGAACTTGGCGTCGGAGCGGAACAGCGGCGTATTGCAGCACACGCAGGTGTAGACGCCGGCTTCGTGGTGATCCCAGAATTTGCCGGTGAAGGCGCGTTCGGTGGCGGCGTGGCGGGTGACTTGGTATTCCATCGGGTCCAATTGGGCGCGCCATTCGGCGTCGGATTTCGCAACTTTATTGCTCATGGCTTAATACTTTCTTAAGAAGAACAGCTAACTTCCAGATGGCTTGCCCAGTCGGGCGGCAAGGCGGCGTACTGCTCGTGCTCGGGCTGTTCGTCGTAGGGGCGCTGCAATACCTTCAGCAGGCGCTCCACCTCGGAAAAGTCCTTGTTTTGCGCTTTCTCGATGGCGACTTGGGCCAGATAGTTACGCAGCACATATTTGGGGTTGACATTGTTCATTGCAACTTGACGCGCCGCATCGTCGCTGTGTTCGGCGCGCAGGCGCGTGCGGTAGCGCTCGGCCCAGGCGTCAAACGCCGGACGGTCGATGAACAGGTCGCGCAAGGGCTGGTCGCCGCCGGCGTCGGCCGCGTGCAAGCCGCTCAGGCGGCGGAAAAACTGGGTGAAATCGACGCCCGGCAAAATGGCGAACAGATCGTCGAACAGCGCGCGGTCGGCGTCGAACTGCTCGTCCAGCATGGCCAGACCCAGCTTGGCATGCAAGAGTTCATCCATCCTGGCGGCGAATTCGGGCTGGTAGACGTCCAGCGCCGCCTGCGTCGCCTCGACTTCGCCGATCAGCGGCAGCAGCGCCTGCGCCAGCGCGTAGCAGTTCCAGTGGCCGATCTGCGGCTGGTTGGCGTAGGAGTAGCGGCCCTGCTGATCGGTGTGATTGCAGATGTGGTTGGCGTCGAAGGCTTCCATGAAGCCGTAAGGGCCATAATCGAGCGTCAGGCCCAGGATCGACATGTTATCGGTGTTCATCACGCCGTGCATGAAGCCGACCGCCTGCCATTGGGCGATCATGTGCGCGGTGCGGCGCGTGACTTCTTCTATCAGGGCGGCGTAAGGATTGTCGGCCGCGCGCAACGCCGGATAAAACCGGTCGATGACGTAGTCGGCCAGGATCTTGAGCTCATCGTTTTTCTTGCGGTAGAACCAGTGCTCGAACGAGCCGAAACGCACGAAGGAGGGCGCCATGCGCACCACCACCGCCGAGGTCTCGATGGTTTCGCGCACCACGCCCTGGTCCGAGCCGGCGACCGACAGCGCGCGCGAGGTCGGAATGCCCAGCGCATGCATGGCTTCCGAGCACAGGAATTCACGGATCGACGAGCGCAGCACGGCACGGCCGTCGCCCATGCGCGAGTAGGGCGTCAGGCCCGCGCCTTTCCATTGCAGTTCCAATGGGCCGGCGGCGGTGGCGACATCGCCGAACAGAATGGCGCGGCCGTCGCCCAGCTGGCCGGCCCAGACGCCGAATTGGTGGCCCGAATACACGGCGGCCAGCGGCTGCGCCCGCTCCGGCGCGGCGTTGGCGATCAGGATATCGAGGCTGGCGGCGACCTGGTCCGGCGTCAGTCCGATCAGCTCGGCTGCCGGGGCGCTGACCGCCACCAGATAGGGCGCGGGCAGCGGCGTCGGCATCAGCCGGGTATAAAAAGCAGGCGGCAGGGACGCGAAGGAATTGTCCAGCGGCAGTTTGGCGGCAGTAATGATGTGATCCTCAGAGTAGTTCAGGCGGATTTTACCGCAGGCGCGGGTGCTGCATCGCAGCATCGAAATCCATTGACGCTGCGGCTGCCGGCCACCCACACTGGTTGATATAGAAACATTGCTTCAGGAGACAATATGTACCCTCAAAGTCCGCTCATGGGCCAGATGATGGATCAGCCCCTGCTGATTTCCGGCATCCTCGAATTCGCCGCCCGCCATTACGCCAACAGCGAGATCGTCTCGCAGCGCGTCGAAGGCGACCTGCACCGTTACACTTTCCGCGACTGCGCCGCGCGCGTGCGGCAGCTGGCCAACGTGTTGCAGGCGCTGGGTGTGCGCATGGGCGAGCGCGTCGCCACGCTGGCCTGGAACGGCTATCGTCATCTGGAAGCCTACTATGCCGTGTCCGGCAGCGGCGCCGTGCTGCACACGATTAACCCGCGCCTCCATCCCGAGCAGCTGGCCTACATCTGCAACCATGCGGAAGACCAGTATCTGCTGTTCGATTTCTGCTTCCTGCCGCTGATCGAAGCCATCGCGCCGCACTGCAAGTCGGTCAAGGGCTGGATACTGCTGGGCGCGGCCGATCGCATGCCGGCGGACAGCAAGATCGCCAACCTGCTGTGTTACGAAGACCTGCTGGCCGCGCAGCCGACGGAATATGCGTGGCCGGTATTCGATGAAAACTTGGCCGCCACACTGTGTTACACATCGGGCACCACCGGCAATCCGAAAGGCGCGCTGTACTCGCACCGCTCGACCGTGCTGCATGCCTACGCCTCGGCCCTGCCCAACGTGCTGAACGTGTCGTCGCGCGACGTGGTGATGCCGGTCGTGCCGATGTTCCACGTCAATGCCTGGGGTTTGCCATACTCGGTACCGCTGTCGGGGGCGAAAATGGTGTTCCCCGGCGCTGCGCTGGACGGCAAATCGGTGTACGAGCTGATGGAAAAAGAGCGGGTGAGTTTCTCGGCCGGCGTGCCGACCGTCTGGCTGGGCCTGATCAACTACGCCAAGCAGCACGGTCTGAAGTTCTCGACCTTCCGCCGCACCGTGATCGGTGGTTCGGCCTGTCCGCCGGCCATGATGAATACGCTGATCGACGACTTCGAGGTGGAAGTGATCCACGGCTGGGGCATGACCGAAATGTCGCCGCTCGGCACCACCGGCGGCCTGCTGGCCAGGCACCTGGAGCTGCCGAAGCAGGAACAGCGCAAGATCCTGCAGAAGCAGGGCCATGCCATCTACGGCGTCGACATGAAGATCGTCGACGAGCTGGGACGGGAACTGCCGTGGGATGGCGTCAGTGCCGGCGATTTGCTGGTGCGCGGCCCGTGGATCATCAAGCGCTACTTCAGGGACGAGGGCGGCGACGTGCTGCAGGACGGCTGGTTCCCGACCGGCGATGTGGCCACCATCGACGCGGACGGCTTCATGCAGATCACCGACCGCGCCAAGGATGTGATCAAGTCGGGCGGCGAGTGGATCGGCACGATCGACCTGGAAAACATCGCCATGTCGCATCCGGCGGTGATGCAGGCGGCCTGCATCGGCGTGTTCCACCCCAAGTGGGACGAGCGGCCGCTGCTGGTGGTGGTGCCCCGTCCCGGCCAGACGCTGACGCGCGAGGAGCTGCTGGCCCATTTCGATGGCAAGGTGGCGAAATGGTGGCTGCCCGACGACGTGGTGTTCGCCGACGCGCTGCCCGTCGGCGGCACCGGCAAGATCCAGAAAAACCGGCTGCGCGAACAATACCGCGACTACCGCCTGCCCACCGCCTGACCCCGCGCTCCCGGCGCTCCCGGCGCCGCAGCCCCGCCGTCTGGCGGGGCTGTTTGATTTTAGCTATCGATAATCAATTACTTCACAAATAAATTTATTTGCATTCAGCAACTATTCGCGTATGATGTTGCTCTGCAGCATCAATTGGCCATCCGGCCGTCCAGGCGCGTCCTCCCAGCCGATCCAGGCTGCGGCGATAGTCTTATCCGTAACGCTCCCGGTCCACCAACAGAACGAGAACTTCCATGTTTAAGAACATATCTATCCGCACGCGGCTGATCGCCACCATGTCGTTATTGGGCGCACTCATCCTGGGCATCGGCGGCGTCGGCATCTACGGCGTCGGCACGGTCAACCACGCGTTGAAGGATGTCTATTCGAACCAGCTGGCGTCAGCGATCATGCTGGGCGAATCCAAGAACTTCCTCAGCCGCGCGCGCTTCACCATCGACCGCGGCGTGTTCCATCCCGATGCCGCCGATCTGGAAAAGACCCTGAGCCGTGCCGACGACTTCATCGCCAGCGCCGACAAGTCCTGGCAACGCTATCTGGCGCTGCCGATGGCTGACGATGAAAAAGCGCTGGCGCGGGAGCTGGACGCCAGCCGCGCCGCGTATGTCGGCGCGCTGCGGGCGCTGATGAGTGCGCTGCGCGACAAGGACGCCGAGCGCATCGAAGCGCTGTCGATGAAAAAGCTGACCGCGCAATATGGCGGTTTTGACGCGGCCGTCAACAAGCTGGAAGATTACCAGATGCATGTGGCCGAAGAGCACTATAACGACAGCCAGTCGTTCTTCCTCAGCTTCCGCAACGGATTCATCCTCGCTATCCTGGCCGGCGCGGCGCTGATCGCGTTTTCCAGCATCCGTCTGCTGACGGCCATCCTGCGTCCGCTGCGGCATGCGCTGGGCCACTTCGATCAGATTGCCTCGGGTAATCTGGCCAACCACATCCTGCCCGAACGCGACGATGAAATGGGCAGCCTGATGAAGGGCCTGAGCAGGATGCAGGACCAGATGTCGAATACCGTCAGCACCATCCGCAGCGGCAGCACGGCGATTGCCACCGCCAGCGCGGAAATCGCCTCGGGCAATCTGGACTTGTCGCGCCGCACCGAAAACCAGGCGGCGGCGCTGGAAGAGACCGCCTCCTCGCTGGAAGAACTGACCTCCACCGTACGTCAGAACGCCGACAACGCCCGCCAGGCCAATCAGCTGGCGCTGAGCGCGCAGGACGTGGCCGGGCGTGGCGGCCAGCTGGTATCGCAGGTGGTCGATACCATGGGCACCATCAACAGCTCGTCGCGCAAGATTGCCGACATCACCGGCGTGATCGATGGCATCGCGTTCCAGACCAATATCCTGGCACTGAACGCGGCGGTGGAAGCCGCGCGCGCCGGCGAGCAGGGCCGCGGATTCGCCGTGGTGGCGACCGAGGTGCGCAATCTGGCGCAGCGCTCGGCCGCCGCGGCCAAGGAAATCAAGGAACTGATCACGGCCTCGGTGGAGCACGTCGACGCCGGCACCGCGCTGGTCGACAAGGCCGGCGCCACCATGGACGAGATCGTCAGCAGCGTGGAGCGCGTCACCAGCATCATGTCCGACATCATGATCGCCGGCGAGGAGCAGAGTGAAGGCATCAACCAGATCAATCACGCCATCGTCGCGATGGACGAAGTGACCCAGCAGAACGCGGCCCTGGTCGAAGAGGCGGCTGCCGCCGCCAATGCGATGCAGGAACAGGCCGTCCAGCTGGAAGACATGGTCGCCACCTTCAAGCTGGACGCGCAGGCCGCGCGTCCAGGCGCCGTCGGCCGTGCGGCCCTGCGCCGCCCGGCACTGGCCCTGGCCCGGTAACCGGGTCAGCACGCCGGCGCGGCGGAGGGCGACGGCGCGCTATTTTCTCGCGCCCACGTGCACGGCCAGCGGCAGTTCCGGCAACCAGAACAGCATCAATAGCCCCAGCCCCACCAGCACGGTGCCGGCGCCGAAGATGGTCGCGATCGCATGGCGGTACAGCGCGGCATTGGCCGTCTGACCGTGCAGCTGCTGCGCCAGGATCGCGCCCGAGCCGGTCACACCGATCAGGCCGCCCAGCGAACGGAAGAAGCCCAGCATGGCGGTGCCGACGCCGCGCCGCATGGCGGGCAGGGCGTTCTGCACCGCCATCGTCATGTTGGGCATCACCAGGCCCAGCCCCATGCCCAGCACGAAGATGGCCGGCTCCAGCACGCCATAGCCGGCCCGCGCGGCAATGCCCCAGGCCAGCGCGCCGAACGACAGGGTGGCCAGCGCCAGCCCGACGATCTGCGCCGGTTTGTACCGTCCGTGCGACTTCATCAGCACCCGGCCGTTGAAGCTGGAGGACAGCACCAATCCCACCATCATCGGCATCGTCAGCAGGCCCGAGCTGGCCGGACTGGCGCCCATCACCATCTGGAACAGCAGCGGGAAGAACACGCTGGAACCCATCATGCCGACAAACGTCAGCGCCAGCACCACACTGGCGACGTTGAACACGCGGTTGTCGAACAGATCGGGCGGCAGCACCGGCTCCGGCGCGCGGCGTACATGCCACAGCAACGCGACGGTCAGTGCGATGGCGAGCGCGGCCAGGTAGCGCACCTGGGCGCCGTCCCACGGCCACTCCGTGCCGCCCAGCGCCAGCACCAGCAGGGCCGTCGTGACGGCGCCGGTCAGCAGCAGCGAGCCGAGATAATCGATCTTGTGCGCGCGGTGCGGACGGTCGTCAAGCATGTGCTTGCTGATGACATACAGCGCCACGGCGCCGACCGGCAGATTGATATAGAAGATCGAATGCCAGCCCAGCGCATCGGTCATCAGCCCGCCCAGCACCGGGCCCAGCACGGAAGTCAGCGCATAGACCGCCGCGATGCTGCCCTGACGCTTGCCGCGTTCGGCCGGCGGCACCAGGTCGCCGATCACGATCTGCGCCAGCGGCATGAACCCGCCGGCGCCCAGGCCCTGGACGGCGCGGAAGGCGATCAGCTCGAACATGTTCTGCGCCAGCCCGCACAGGACCGAGCCGAGCAGGAACAGCATGATGGCCGCGTACAGCAGCGGTTTGCGGCCGTACTGGTCGCTGAGCTTGCCATACAGCGGCATGGTGGCGGTGGAGGCCAGGACATAGGCCGTCACCACCCACGACAAATGCGCCAGGCCGCCCAGCTCGGACACGATGCGCGGCAGCGCGGTCGAGACGATGCTCTGGTCGAGCGCCGCGAGGCCAATCATGATCACCAGGCCGAGGTAGATTTTGCGGATCTGCGCCGCGCTGGCGGGGGAATCAGTCATCGTCATTGCCGATCTCATGTAGATAAACCAGGGCATTGCGCAAGGCTTGCGCGCCTTCTGGCGGGAGTTGCGCCAGCTTGCGGGCCAGCCAGTCGCGGCGGCGGGCGCGGATGGCTTCCAGCACTGCCGTGCCGTGATCGGTGAGCAGCAAGCCGCTGCGGCGGCGGTCGTCCGGATCGGGCGCGTCGCGCCGCACCAGGTTCAACGCTTCCAGCGCCTTGACATGGCCGCTCATGGTCGGCCCGCGCAGCTTCTCCTGCCGCGCCAGCTCGGCCACGCCGATGCCCGGCTGAACGCTGATGGATGACAGCAGCAGCTTCTGCTGCAGGGTCAGGCCGGAAGGGTCGTTGTCGCTCTCCTGCCGTATGCGCCGGAACGCATGGTGCAGTGCCAGCCGCAATTCATCGGCCAGTTGGACCGCGTGTTGAGCGATATCGGTGGGCATAAATAAATATAGGTAGGCTACCTACCTATATTAATGCAATCTCTGCGGGCGCGCAACTCCGGGGGTCAGTTCTGCCAATCGCACACGGGCTCTACCGTAGCGGCCGCTACGGTAGAGCCCGTGTGCGATTGGCAGAACTGACCCCGAATGTTAGTTCTTGAGCGCGCCGAAGACTTTGCCGATCAGTTTGCTGCCGGTACCGATCGGGTCGGCGCGGATGGCTTTTTCTTCTTCGGCGATCATGGTGTATAGCCCGTCCAGCGCGCGCTGCGTGACGTAGCCTTCGACTGTGGCTTGTTCCTTCGGTATCACGCCCATCTTCGGCGCCAGGCCCATGACGGTGTTGTACTTGCCGGCCAGGCCGGAGCGGTCGGTGACTTTCTTGACCACGGGCAGGAACTGCAGCGCCAGCTTGTCCTGGGTTTTGGTGCGGAAGAAGTCGGTGACCGAGGTGTCGCCCCCGGTCAGGATGTTTTTGGCGTCGCTGATGGTCATCGACTTGACGGCGTCGATCAGCAGCGGCTTGGCCATCGGGACCGCGGCTTCGGCCGCATGGTTCATCTGCACCACCAGCTCGTCCAGCTGCTGGCCTTTGCCCGTCATTTTGAGGATCGGACGCACCTGCTCGAGGATCTTGGGCAGCGGGATGCGCACCTTGTCGTTGTTGAGGAAGCCGCCGTCGGCGCCGAGCTTGGCGACCGCCTGGTTCGAGCCGGTCTCCAGCGCGGCTTTCAGGCCGCCGGCAGCGTCTGCATTGCTCAGGTCGGAAAGGGAAATCGCCCAGGTGCTGGCGGCCAGCAGGCTCAACGGAATCAGCAGGGCGAGAAAACGGCGGCGGGGCAGCATAGCTATCTCCAGTGACAAAACCGGCGCTGGCCGGAATGGCGCCACTTTACCCCAGCCGCGCCTACGCCGCCAGTGCGGGCATCTCTTTGGCCAGCCGTTCGATCAGGCGGTCGCATTCGAACACGCTCAGCGTCTTGTGCTCGTCGCCCTCGCCGATGTCGATCACATCGTCCATTTCCGCGCGCGGATCGCCTTTGACATTGACGTTGCGCATCATCTTCGGTGCGCCGAAGCGGCGGTTGTCGTTGATGGTCATGATGTTTTCCACCGCGTCCACCATCAGGCCGAAGCATTCATCGCCGCGGTCCACCACCAGGATCTTGGACTGGCTGGTGTCCTCCAGCGGCGGCATGCCATACAGGCTGCGCAGGTCGATCACGCTGACCATCTGCTGGCGCAGGTTCAGCATGCCGCGCATGAAAGCGGGCAGGCCCGGCGGTCGCGTGATGTCGCCGACGCCGAGGTCGATGATCTCGCGCACCTGCTTGATTTCGACCGCATAGCTGTTTTCCAGGGCGAAGGTGATGTAGACCTTGCGCTGGCCGCGCTGCTTTTCCCGCAGTTCGATCTTGGCGGCGGCCGCATCGTCCTTGGGATACAGGTTGGCGTGGCCGGCGCGCATGTCCTTGATCTCGCTGCTGGAGAAGATCTGGTGGTGATCGAGCAGGAACACGTCGCCCAGCTCCGGCTTGGACAGGCAGCCCGCGAACATGCCCGCGCGCGCCTTGCTCAGCAACGGTATCGGCATCACCTCCTCGCTGTAGTAATTGATGATGTTGTCGACCGAGTCGACCAGGAAGCCGATGGTGGCGTCGTCGATGCGCGCGACGATCACGCGCTGGTCGGGACTGAAATCACGCCCGGCTTCGGCCGCCGTGCGCGGCGCCGACACATTCAGCAGCGTGGCGAAATCCACCACCGCCACCGGACTGCCGCGGAAATTGATGCGCCCCAGGCACAGCGAGCTGTTGAGCACGGAGGTCTGCAGCTCCGGCACCCGGATGATTTCCTGAATCGCGCCCATCTCGAACGCAAACGAGGAGGCGCCGACGCGGAAGCTCACGCATTGCCGCCGCTCGCCCTGCAGACGCCGCACCGCCTGCTTGCCGGCGCTCTGCAGCGCCAGCACCTGCGGCACGTTTTCGATCCGTACCAGCGCGTCCGGATCGAGCACCTGCACCAGCCGGGTGCCGTGATCGAGCAGAATGGTGCCGGCCACCACGCCGCGCTTTTCGCCGTCGGCGTAGCTCAGCGTGCTGCGCTGCTCGGGGCGCACGCGCAAAATCTCGCCGGTGGCGTCGAACAGCATGCCCACCAGCACGCCCTGGTAATCGAGGATGGCGATCTTGTCGCTGGGCCGGGCGGCGCGTGCCTCGGGATTGAACACGCGGCCCAGATTCACCATCGGCACCACCGTGCCGCGCAGGGTGAACATGCCTTCGAGGAATTTGGGCGACAGCGGGACCGCCGTCACCTTGTCGGGAAAGTTGACCACTTCGCGGAAGCAGCTGGCGGGCAGGGCGAATTCGTCCTCGCCCAGCAGGAAGGATCCGAATAATTCCGTGAACGGCGTGGCTGCGGCGGTGCTGTCAGGCATAGGCGGCTCCGGCGACGATTTCCTGCACCGCGTAGCTGCAGGTGTTGCAGTCGATGGTCAGCGTGCGGCCGCACTTGCCGCCGACGCGGCAATAGCTGACGTTCAAGCCATAACGGCGCAGCAGGCGGCGCGCGGCGTCGGCGTTCTGCTGGCCGATCTGCAGCCGGCTGGAGCAGGCGTTCAGCATGGTGGCGCCGCCGGCGACCACCACTTCGATGTCGGCAAAATCCGCTTCGGTCGCGCCCATCAGGCGCAGCATGTTGGGAATCGCCTGGTTGACGTAGCGGGCGCCCAGATCGTTGCCAGCCTCGCCGCACTCCGGCAGCAGGCAATGCGCCAGCGCGCAGCGGCCGCGCTTTTTCCAGATGAAGCCGATGCCGACGCAGGAACCCAGCAGCGCCTGCAGCTGATCGCCGCGCGTGCCGACCCGGACCTGGGCCATGCCCACCTGCAGCGGGGCGCGCGCGGCGAGCGCGTTGTCGTCGAGGATGGCCCAATTGATCGGGGCCGGTTGATTATGGGTATTGAACCTCGCTTGCATGGGACACCGCCTATTCCATTCGATAAATCATTGGTCGTTCGAGCTGGTAGGCGGTGTCTCGGCCGGAGATCGATTCGGATTCGCCCAGGATCATCCTGGAGTGGGGCGCCATGCTCAGGCGGGCCTGGTCGAGTATCTTCTGCTGGTGTTCCGGATCGAAGTAGATCAGGACATTGCGCAGGAAGACCAGGTCGAACTGCCTGGACGGCTTCAGCGGAGTCAGCAAATTATGTTGGGCCAGCTCCACGTTCTTCTTCAGTGCATCCACCACCCGCAGGCCATGGGCGCTGGGACGGAAGTATTTTTTGACCCAGTCCGGATGCGTGGACTGGATGCGTTCGAGCGAGCGGCCGCTGTACTGGCCGTCGCGCGCCTGCGCCAGGATCTGGCGCGAAATATCGGTGGCGAAAATCTGGTACCCGAAGCCCGGGTGCGTCTGCTGGAACTCTTCGCACAGCATGGCCATCGAATACAGTTCCTCGCCGCTGGAGGCCGCCGCCGACCAGATTTTCAACCGTTTGCCGGGGTGGTCCTGGAACCACTGCGGCAGAAATTCCTGCTCGATGTAATCCCACACCTGCTGGGTGCGGAAGAACAGGGTGTCGTTGGTGGTGACCAGATCGATAAAGTGCGGCACCTCGGCCCGGTCTTTTTCCACCATGTCCAGGTAAGCCTGGTAGCTGTCCAGCTTGAGCGCCTGCACGCGCGGGCGCAATCGACGCTCGAGCAGCACGCTCTTTCGTTCGGTCATCGCGATGCCGGTGTGCTTGCGCACCAGCGCAAGCAGCGCGCTCAGCGTCGCGGGGCTGAAGCCGGCGGCATCCATGCTCACACCGAGAAGCCGGCCACAGTTTTATTCAGGTCGCCAGCACGCTGGTTCAAGCCTTCGGTCGAGCGGGCGATGCTGTCGCAGGCGGCAGCCGATTTCTCGGCTTCCTCGGCGATGTATTGCACCGCGGTGCTGACTTCGCGCGCCGTCAGCAACTGCTCGTTGGTGGCTTTCGAAATATCGGAAATCGCCAGCGTGGTCTTGACCACGCCCGCCAGGATCTTGTCGAAGGCATCACTGGCCTGGCGCGAAATCTCGCTGCCGGCCGAAACGCGCTTGACCGACTCGTTGATCAGCTTGGAAATCTCCTTGGTGGCCTGCGACGAGCGCTCGGCCAGCTTGCGCACCTCGTCCGCCACCACCGAGAAGCCCAGGCCGTGCTCGCCCGCGCGCGCCGCTTCGATCGCCGCGTTGAAGGCCAGCATATTGGTCTGGTTGGCGATGTCGCTGATCACCTTGACGATTTCGCCGATGTCTTCCGACGAGCGGTTGATCAGGTCCATGGCTTCGATCGACTTGGCCACCGCCTTGGCGCCGGCTTCGGCTTCCTGGTGGGTGGACTTGGCCATGGTGTCGGCGTCGGAGGTGTTGCCGGCGATGGTGTTGATCGAGCTGGTCAGGCCGTCGATCGAGGCGTTCATCTGTTCCACGGTCGCGCCCAGCGCCTGGGTGCCGACCGCCACCGCGTTGGAGCGCTCGGCGATGGTGGTGGAAGCGTCGGCCAGACCGCTGGCGGACATCACGACGTTGCTGATCACCTTGCGCAGGTCGGAAATCATCTTGCTGATGCCCTCGGCCAGCTGATCCAGCGGTTCTTCGCCCTCGACGGTGATGCTGCTGGTCAGGTCGCCGTTGGCGGCGCGCTCGACCGACTCCAGCAGGCGGGCGATTTTCTCGCTGTCGGCCTTGGCCTTGGATGCCACCGATTCCTCCAGTTCCACCTGGGCGGTAATATCGGTTGCGTATTTGACTATTTTGTATGGCTGGCCATTCAAATCCAGGATGGGATTATAAGTGGCCTGGATCCATATGGTTTTTTTGTTATTTCCTATTCTTTTATAACGACCGCTGTCAAATTCGCCACGATTTAATTTTTGCCAGAAGCGTTTATATTCGGCGCTGGCGGCGAATTCCGGCTCGACAAACATCCGGTGATGCTCGCCTTTAATGTCGTCGAGATAATAACCCATGACATCGAGGAAATTATCGTTGGCGGTCAGCACGTGACCCTGCATGTCGAACTCGATCACCGCCTGGGCCTTGCTGATGGCGCTGACCTTGCCTTCATACTCGGCATTGCGCAGCTTGCCGTTGGTGATGTCGGTGGCGAACTTGATAATCTTGTAGGGCTTGCCGTCGGCATCCATCACCGGATTATAGGAGGCATTGATCCAGACTTCGCGGCCATCCCTGGTCAGCCGCTTGAATTCGCCCTGCTGGAACTGGCCCGCGGCCAGATCGGCCCAGAATTGCTTGTACACCGGCGAGGCGGCGTACTCGGCTTCGCAAAACATCGCGTGGTGGCGGCCCTGCACGTCGGCCAGCGTGTAGCCCAGCACCTGCAGGAAGTTTTCGTTGGCGTGCAATATCTTGCCTTCGAGATCGAATTCGATCACGGCCTGGACGCGGTTCAGCGCCGCGTGAATGGCCTGAAGCTCGACGTCCTGGGTCTGGATTACCTGGCTGGGTGCGTTCATAAATATGTCCCTGTCCTATACAATTTAAATGCCTGTGACAATTCGTGAGAATTAAGCTGATATTCGGGGGCGGGGAATATATCGGTTCGATTAATTATTTCCCGTATTTAAGTCTGAAGCAAGCTGAGCAATAAAGAATCACCGGCAAGTGTACTCCGCGCACGACACACCGGCGCACGTTTCTCTTCATTGCTAAGTTCGGTCGCGCCAACCAAAAGTCCCGCGGTTCCCGCTAAAAAAATAACACGATCGTTCTTTTTATGCGGTATAGTGAACAAGTTGCCCATTCAACCAACAATAAGGAAGAGACATGACAGCTGAATATCAAGTGCACGGTGCGGTGGCCGTCATCACGCTGAATAATCCGCCGGTGAACGGCATGGGCCTGGAGACGCGCACCGCAGCGGTGAAGGGCATTCAGCGGGCGCTGGCCGACGACGCCGTCAAGGCGATCGTCATCACCGGCGCCGGTAAAGCCTTCTCGGGCGGCGCCGACATCAAGGAATTCAACACGCCCAAGGCGCTGACCGAGCCCAGCCTGCACACCCTGATCGCCACCGCCGAAAGCGCCACCAAGCCGGTGGTCGCGGCCATCCACAGCGTCTGCATGGGCGGCGGGCTGGAATTGTCGCTGGGCTGCCATTACCGCGTCGCCATGCCGGGCGCGCAGATCGCACTGCCGGAGGTGAAGCTGGGCTTGCTGCCGGGGGCCGGCGGCACGCAGCGGCTGCCGCGCGTGCTGGGGCTGGAGCCGGCCTTGAACATGATCGTGTCCGGCACGCCGGTGCCGTCGGAACAGCTGCCGGCGCTGTTCGACGAGATTTATGCGGCCGATGTTGATCTGCTGCAATCCGCGGTGGCGTTCGCCGAAAAAATCGCCGACGTCCGGCCGCTGCCGAAGGTACGCGAGCGTAAGGTCGACTACCCGAATCACGAAGCCTTCCTGCAATTCTCGCGCAACACCGTCAAAGCCATGGCCGGCCCGTTCCCGGCGCCGCTGGAGTGTGTCGAAACCGTGGCCGCCTCGGTCACCATGAAATTCGAGGACGGTCTGAAGTTCGAGCGCGAACGTTTCCTGCACCTGATCCAGACCACCGAATCGAAGGCGCTGCGTCACGCCTTCTTTGCCGAGCGCATGGCCAGCAAGGTGCCGGATGTGCCGGCCGACACGCCGGTGCGCACCATCCAGCGCGCGGCCATCGTCGGTGCCGGCACCATGGGCGGCGGCATCGCCATGAACTTCCTGAATGCCGGCATTCCCGTGACGCTGCTGGAAACGCGGCAGGAGGCGCTGGACAAGGGCATCGCCACCATCCGCAAGAACTATGAAAACACCGTCAAGAAGGGCAAGCTGACGGCCGAGAAGCTGGAACAGCGCATGGGCCTGCTGAACAGCACGCTGGCCTATGAGGACATTGCCGGGGCCGACATCGTGGTGGAAGCGGTATTCGAAGACATGGGCGTGAAAGAGGCGGTGTTCCGCAAGCTCGATGAGGTGATGAAGCCGGGCGCCATCCTGGCCACCAACACCTCGACGCTGGACGTCGATCAGATTGCCGCCTTCACCGGGCGTCCGCAGGACGTGATCGGCACCCACTTCTTCTCTCCGGCCAACGTCATGAAGCTGCTGGAAATCGTGCGCGGCAGCCAGACCGGCAAGGACGTGCTGGCCACCGCGCTGGCGCTGTCCAGGAAATTGAAGAAGACCGGCGTGGTATCCGGCGTCTGCGACGGCTTCATCGGCAACCGCATGATCGAGCAGTACAGCCGCCAGGCCGGCTTCCTGCTGGAAGAGGGCGCGTTGCCGGAGCAGGTGGACAAGGCGGCGGAGAAGTTCGGCTTTGCCATGGGACCGTTCCGCATGGGCGACCTGGCCGGCAACGACATCGGCTGGGCCATTCGCAAGCGCCGCTATGTGGAAAAGCCGGAAATCAGCTATTCCAGAACCGCCGACCTGCTGTGCGAGATGGGCCGCTACGGCCAGAAGACCGGCGCCGGCTGGTACGACTACAAGCCGGGCGACCGCACCGCCTATCCGAATGCGCAAGTCAACGCCATGATTGTCCAGCACTCGGCCGACCTGGGCATCGGCCGCCGCAAGATCAGCGATAAGGAAATCGTCGAACGGTTGGTGTATGCGCTGGTCAACGAGGGCGCGCTGATCCTGGAAGAGGGCGTTGCCCTGCGTGCGTCGGACATCGACATGGTCTACCTGACCGGCTACGGCTTCCCGCTGTATCGCGGCGGCCCGATGTTCTACGCCGACACGGTGGGCCTGCCGAACGTGCTGGCGGCCATCCACCAATACGCGCGCGGCCACCATGGCGAAGCCTGGCAGCCGGCGCCGCTGCTGGTGAAACTGGCCGAGGCAAACCTGGGCTTTAACAGCAAGTAAGCGATGTAGTGAAATGCTCACATTCCATAAAGAAATATTAATGGCCTGTGAGCATTTTTATTGAAACGGGCTTATAATTCCTGACAACAGCATTCGTAAGCTCTGCGCCCCAAAAAATGGTGCGAGTTGCAGTATTCAGCGACCCCATCCACTTTTCGAGGCTCTTATGAAACGTACCCTTCTTGCTGCCGCATTGGCAGCCACGGCCGTCGGCTCGGCGAACGCAGCCGCCATCAGCGGTTTGAAAAACACCGGCACCGGCGCCGCCGGCACGCCGGACAGCAACTACCACCTGAGCGCGGCCAGCAGCGACACCGCCATCAGCGCCACGGTGCCGACCATCACCATCGACAACCAGTGGCCGATCAATCTATGGCTGGCGAACAGCGACACGTCGAAATGGATCACGCCGACGGCCAGCCAATCGCAAAGTTTCGACGCCTGGAGCGCCGGCACCTACACCTACACCCTGAACTTCGACCTGAGCGGCTACAACGCCGCCACGGCCGCGTTCACCGGCCGCCTGGCGGCCGACAACTCGGTGGTGGTCAAGCTGAACAACCAGGTCATCAGCAGTGCCAGCGGCTTCACCGACTGGAGTGCCTTCAGCGCCAACAGCGGCTTCGTCAGCGGCATCAACCAGCTGGATTTCGTGGTCAGCAACTGGGCACAAAACGGCGGCAACCCGACCGGCCTGCGGGTGGAATTCCTGAGCTCCGGCATCGCCGCCGCCGTCCCGGAACCGGAAACCTACGCCATGCTGCTAAGCGGCCTGGCAATCCTCGGTTACGCCGCCCGCCGCCGCAAGCGCGCCTGACCTTAATCCGGGGTCAGTTCTGCCAATCGCACACGGACACGGCCGTAGCGGGGCGCAGTATGCGGTTTTCTGATCTGGATCAGATGAAGGCGTGATGGTTGAGATAGGGTAGGCTCCATGAGCCGCCCATTACGTCTTGAATTTCCTGGTTGCCTGTACCACGTCACCGCACGTGGCGACAGGCAGCAGGCTATTTTTCGTAGCGATACCGATCGCCTGCACTGGTTGGAGCTGCTGGAGAACACCTGCGCTCGGTTCAATTTCACCGTGTACAGTTTCTGCCAGATGGGCAACCATTATCATATCCTGCTGGAAACCGGCGAGGCCAACTTGTCGAGAGGCATGCGTCAACTAAATGGCACTTATTCCCAGTACTTCAATCGTCGATACCGGCTTGTCGGTCATGTTTTCCAGGGACGCTACAGCGCGATTCTGGTCCAAAAGGAAGCCCATCTGCGCGAACTGGCCCGCTATGTCGTGCTGAATCCGGTGCGCGCGGGGCTGGTCAAGCGTCCAGAGGATTGGGCCTGGAGCAGCTATCGCCTCACGGTGCAGGACGATCAGCCGCCTGTCTGGCTGAATGCTGCGTGGATGCTGGCGCAGTTCGGAAGTACTCGCCGCGAGGCGATCCTGGCTTACCAACGATTTGTCGCGAACGGCATGACCGCCGAAAGTCCGATCAAACATGCACGCCACAAGTTGCTGCTCGGCGATGATAGCTTCATCAACCGATACCAGCAGCCGCAATTGCTGAACGAAGTCACCAAAGAGCATCGTCGCGCGCTGGCGCTTCCACTAGCACAATACCAGGCGAGCTTCCCTGACCGTGATATGGCGATGGCGCAGGCTTACTTTTCCACTGCGTACACGATGAGCCAGATTGCCGGACACTTCGGCGTGTCATATCGCACGGTCAGCCGTATCGTCCAGCGCGTGGAAGCACAGCTAAAGCACAGCTCGTGTGCGATTGGCAGAACTGACCCCAGATGAAAAAAGCCGCCCGCAGGCGGCTTGGGATGGATCGAACCGGCTTCAGTCGTGCGCGTAGATGTTGTTGTCCTTGGTTTCGCGGATGAACAGGGTGCCGATCACAACGGTGATCAGGGCCACGATGATCGGGTACCACAGGCCGTAGTAGATGTCGCCCTTGAACGCCACCAGCGCGAATGAAATCGTCGGCAGCAGGCCGCCAAACCAGCCGTTGCCGATGTGGTAGGGCAGCGACATGGAGGTGTAGCGTATGCGGGTCGGGAACATTTCCACCAGCATGGCGGCAATCGGGCCGTACACCATGGTCACGTACAGCACCAGCACGAACAGGATCAGCACCACCATCGGTTTGTTGATCTGCGTGTCGTCCGCCTTGGCGGGATAGCCTGCGGCCTTGATGGCGCCACCGACTTCTTTTTTCAGCGCCGCCTCGGCATCCTTGCTGGCTTTGTCGAAGTTGAGGCCGTCCGGCGTCATGGTGGCGTTGAACGAGGTGATTTCCTTTTCGCCGACCTTGATTTTGGCCACGCTGCCGGCCGGCGCGTCCTGCTTGGTGTAGGCCACCGAGGCGTTGGACAGCATGCCGGTGGCGATGTCGCAGGACGAGGGGAACTTGGTGGTACCGGTCGGGTTGAACTGGAAGTGGCAGGTGGTCGGATCGGCCATCACCACCACCGGCGAGTTTTTCAGCGCGCTTTCCAGCGCCGGGTTGGCGTAGTGGGTCAGGGCGCCGAACAGCGGGAAGTAGGTGGCCGCGGCGATCACGCAGCCGCCCAGGATGATGTATTTGCGGCCGATCTTGTCCGACAGCGAGCCGAAGAAGATGAAGAACGGCGTCGCCAGCGCCAGCCCCAGCGCCACCAGGATATTGGCGGTGGCGCCATCGACCTTCAGCACCTGGGTCATGAAGAACAGCGCGTAGAACTGGCCGGTGTACCACACCACCGCCTGGCCCATGGTCAGGCCGATCAGCGCCAGGATGACGATCTTCAGGTTGCCCCATTGGCCGAACGCTTCGCTCAGCGGCGCTTTCGAGGTCTTGCCTTCGGCCTTCATCTTGGCAAACGCCGGCGATTCGTTCATCGACAGGCGGATCCATACCGAAATGCCCAGCAGCAGCACGGAAACCAGGAAGGGCACGCGCCAGCCCCAGGCGTTAAAGGCTTCCTCGCCGATCGCGGTGCGGGTGCCCAGGATCACCAGCAGCGACAGGAACAGGCCCAGCGTCGCAGTGGTCTGGATCCAGGAGGTGAACGCGCCGCGCTTGCCGTGCGGCGCATGTTCGGCCACGTAGGTCGCGGCGCCACCGTACTCGCCGCCCAGCGCCAGGCCCTGCAGCAGACGCAGGCCGACCAGCACGATGGGCGCGGCGATGCCGATGGCCGCATAGCCGGGCAACAGGCCGACAATGAAGGTGGAGCCGCCCATGATCAGGATGGTGATCAGGAAGGTGTATTTACGGCCGATCATGTCGCCCAGCCGGCCGAACACCAGCGCGCCGAACGGCCGCACGATGAAGCCCGCGGCGAACGCCAGCAGCGCGAAGATGAAACTGGTGGTCGGATCGCCGATGAAGAATTGCTTGGCGATGATAGGCGCCAGCGAACCGTACAGATAGAAGTCGTACCACTCGAACACGGTGCCCAGCGATGACGCAAAGATCACTTTGCGTTCCTCGGCGGTGATCCCCGCTGCTTTGGACCCACGCAGATCAGCGGTACCCGATGATGTTGCCATGATGTGTCTCCTTTGATTTTATAAGGACTTATCCCCGGCTGAGATAGTTAAAACTCCGTCAGCTTGAACCCAGTGTGGACGCCGAAACTTACGTCATGCTTGCACCAAACTTACGCGAAACTTACACCATGATTTGCGAACGACCGTGCAGAAAATGTGCTATTCTGGGTTGATCAAAACACATACTCAGGAGACTTTCATGACTGATGCCGTCATCGTTTCGACCGCCCGTACCGGTCTGGCCAAATCGTGGAAAGGCGCGTTCAACATGACGCATGGCGCCACCATGGGCGGTCACGCGCTGCAGGCAGCGATCGGGCGCGCCGGCATCGAGGCGGGCGAGGTGGAAGACGTGCTGGTCGGCTGTGCCTTCCCCGAAGGCGCCACCGGCGGCAACATCGCGCGCCAGATCGCGCTCCGGGCCGGCTGTCCGGTGAGCACCGCGGGCATGACCATCAACCGCTTCTGTTCCTCGGGCCTGCAAACGATCGCCACCGCGGCCCAGCGCATCATTGCCGGCGAAGGCGATATTTATGCCGCCGGCGGCGTCGAATCGATCTCCTGCGTGCAGCAGGAAATGAACACGCACATGTATAAGGAGCTGTGGCTGAAGGAACACAAGCCGGCGCTTTACTGGCCGATGCTGCAGACCGCCGAAACGGTGGCGCAGCGCTACAACATCAGCCGCGAACGCCAGGACGAATATGGCGTCCGCAGCCAGCAACGCGCCGCCGCGGCACAGGCCGCAGGACTGTTCGACGCCGAGATCGTGCCGATGACCACGGTGATGGGCGTGGCCGACAAGGCATCCGGCCGCCTGTTGTCGCGCGAGGTGACCATCGCGGCCGATGAAGGCATCCGCGCCGACACCACGTACGAAGGCGTGGCCAGGATCCGTACCGCGATCCCGGGCGGCGTGATCACCGCCGGCAACGCCAGCCAGTTCTCGGACGGCGCCGCCATGACCATCGTGATGAACGCGCGGACCGCCGCCGCCAAAGGGTTGCAGCCGCTTGGTATTTTCCGCGCCTTCGCCGTGGCTGGCTGCGAGCCGGATGAAATGGGCATCGGCCCCGTCTTTGCCGTGCCAAAGCTGCTGAAGAAGGCGGGACTGAAGGTAGACGACATCGGCCTGTGGGAATTGAATGAAGCGTTTGCCGTGCAGGTGCTGTATTGCGCCGACCAGCTGGGCATTCCGATGGATCGTCTGAACGTGAACGGCGGCGCAATCGCGGTCGGCCATCCGTACGGCGTCTCGGGCGCGCGCCTGACCGGCCATGCGCTGCTCGAAGGCAAGCGGCGTGGCGTGCAATATGTGGTGGTCACCATGTGCATCGGTGGCGGCCAGGGAGCGGCGGGCCTGTTCGAAGTGGTGTAAGCGATGGACTCGACCATCCTGTCGCGCCGCGACCTCAACTTCCTGCTCTACGAATGGCTGGACGCGGAAGCACTGACCCGCCGCGTCCGTTTTCAGGACCACAACCGCGAAACCTTCGACGCCGCCATCGACACGGCCGAACGGCTGGCCACCGAACTGTTCGCGCCGCACAACAAGAAAAGCGACAGCAACGAGCCGCATGTGGTGGACGGCAAGGTGCAAATCATCCCCGAGGTGAAAGCCGCGCTGCAGGCCTTTTCGGCGGCTGGCCTGATGGCGGCCGGCCAGGACTTCGAACGCGGCGGCATGCAGCTGCCGGTATTGCTGGAAAAAGTGCTGGCAGCCTATTTCACGGCCGCCAATGTGGCTACCTCGGCCTATACCTTCCTCACCATGAGCAACGCCAACACCTTGCTCAAGACCGGCTCGCCGGAACAGATCGCGCGCTTCGTCGATCCGATGCTGGAAGGGCGTTTTTTTGGCACCATGTGCTTGTCCGAGCCGCAGGCCGGGTCCAGCCTGTCCGACATCACCACGCGCGCGGTGCCGGATGGCGATCGGCAATACCGCATCCGCGGCAACAAGATGTGGATTTCGGCCGGCGAGCACGAACTGTCGGAAAACATCATCCACCTGGTGCTGGCCAAGATCCCCGGCGCCGATGGCAAGCTGGTGCCGGGCGTGAAGGGGATCTCGCTGTTCATCGTGCCAAAATTCCTGGTCAACGACGACGGCACGCTGGGCGCGCGCAACGATGTCGCGCTGGCCGGCCTGAATCACAAGATGGGCAACCGCGGCACCACCAACTGTCTGCTGAATTTCGGCGAGAACGGCGGCGCCATCGGTTATCTGGTCGGCAGGCCCGGTCAAGGCCTGGCCAACATGTTCCACATGATGAACGAAGCGCGCATCGGCGTCGGCATGGGCGCGGCGGTGCTCGGTTACACCGCTTATCTGCACGCGCTCGATTACGCCCGTAACCGCCTGCAGGGCCGGCATCCGGCGCAGAAAGACCCGGCGCAACCGCAACTGGCCATCATCGAGCACACCGACGTGCGGCGCATGCTGCTGGCGCAGAAAGCCTACGTGGAAGGCGCGCTCGGCCTGGTGCTGTACAGCGCGCGCCTGGTCGACGAGCAGCACACGGCGGAAACGCCGGAAGCGCGCGAGCACGCCGCCCGCCTGCTCGATTTCCTGACCCCGATCACCAAATCCTGGCCCTCGCAATGGTGCGTGGAGGCCAACAGTCTGGCCATCCAGGTACACGGCGGCTACGGTTACACGCGCGATTACAACGTCGAGCAGTTTTACCGCGACAACCGCCTGAATGCGATCCACGAAGGCACGCACGGGATCCATGGCCTGGACCTGCTGGGCCGCAAGGTGACGCTGCAGGATGGCGCCTTGTTCCGCGCATTTGGCGGCGAGATACGCAAAACTGTGCGCAAAGTGCGCGGCAGCGTCGCGCTGCCCGATGGCGCGCCGCCGGCGTGGGCCGAGATCGGCAAGGAACTGCGCGCGCATGCGGACGCGCTGGAGCAGTCCTGGCAGGCGCTGGAGCAAGTGACGCAGAAGCTGTATGCTGTCGGCGATTTGAACAAGACGCTGGCCAACGCCAGCACCTATCTGGAAGCGACCGGGCACATCGTGGTGGCCTGGATCTGGCTGCAGCAGGCGCTGGTGGCCGCGGCGGCGCTCGATGACGCCGATGCGGATTTTTATCGCGGCAAGCTGCAAGCCTGCCGCTATTTCTTCCACTGGGAGCTGCCCAAGGTCGGTCCGCAGCTGGCGCTGCTGGCCAGCATAGACACCACCACGCTCGAGATGCGCGATGCGTGGTTTTAACCGAAGAAAGAGAACGACATGCTGAAACACATCGTGATGTGGAAACTGAAGGAACACGCCGAGGGCGCCGACCGCGCCGCCAACGCCGCCAAGCTGAAGCAGATGCTGGAGTCGTGCGCCGATCTGGTTCCCGGCATCCTGAAGTTCGAAGTGGCGCTGGCGCAGCCCGGCCTGGAAGCCACTTACGACATCATCCTGTATTCGGAATTCACCGACAAGGCGGCGCTGGATGCCTATCAGGTGCATCCGGACCACGTGGCGATCAAGCCGTTCTTCGGCGCCGTGCGCGAAGAGCGCCAATGCATGGACTACGAAATCTGAGGAGCACGCCTATGCGGACCACGCAAGAACTGTTTTCATTGGCCGGCAAGACCGCGCTGGTCACCGGCGGCTCGCGCGGGCTGGGGCTGCAGATGGCCATGGCGCTGGGCGAACAGGGCGCCAAACTGGTCATCTCGGCCCGCAAGCAGGCGGACCTCGATGACGCCGTCGCACAACTGGCGCAGCATGGCATCAGCGCCCACGCCATCGCCGCCGACCTGTCGCAGGACGAACAGGCCGCCGCGCTGGTCGATGGCGCCATCGCCCACCTGGGCCACATCGACATCCTGATCAACAACGCCGGCGCCAGCTGGGGCGCGCCGGCCGAGGACCACCCGATCGATGCCTGGGACAAGGTCATGGACCTGAACATCCGCAGTATCTTCGTGGTGTCGCAGCTGGTCGGCAAGCGCTCGATGATAGGGCGCAAATACGGCCGCATCATCAACATCGCCTCCATCGCCGGCCTGGCCGGCAACCCGCCCGGCACCATGACCACGCTGGCCTACAACACCTCCAAAGGCGCACTGGTCAATTTCACGCGCACCTTGGCGGGCGAATGGGGCCGCTACGGCATCACCGTCAACGCGCTGGCGCCGGGCTTTTTCCCGTCGAAGATGACCAGGGGCCTGCTGGCGCAGATGGGCGACGAGCTGACCAGCCACGCGCCGCTGCACCGTCTCGGCGACGACGAAGACCTGAAGGGCGCCGCCGTGCTGTTCGCCTCCGATGCGGGCAAGCACATCACCGGCCAGATCCTGGCGGTGGACGGAGGCGTGTCGGCAGTATGAGCATCGCGGAGACTTACCAGCGCATCGTGCTGGCCTCGCGCCCACGCGGCGCCGTGACGGCGGACAACTTCCGTCTCGAATCGGTGCCGGTGCCGGCGCTTGAAGAGGGCCAGGTGCTGATTCGCAATCATTACCTGTCGCTCGATCCCTACATGCGCGGCCGCATGAGCGCGGCCAAGAGCTACGCCAGCTCGCAGCAGCTCGATGCAACCATGATAGGCGGCACGGTCGGCGAGGTGGTCGCTTCGCGCCATCGGTCCTGGCAGCCGGGTGACCAGGTGAATGGCATGCTGGGTTGGGCCGAGATGGGCGTGTCCGATGGCGCAGGCCTGCGCAAGCTCGATACCGCGCGCATCCCGCTGCCCGCCTTCCTCGGTGCGGTCGGCATGCCGGGCATGGCGGCCTGGTACGGCCTCAACAGGATCATGCAGGCCAGGGCCGGCGAGACGGTGGTGGTGTCGGCGGCCAGCGGCGCGGTGGGCAGCGTGGCCGGTCAGCTGGCGCGGCTGCGCGGCTGCCGCGTGGTCGGCATCGCCGGCGGTGAGGAAAAATGCGATTACGTGGTCAAGGCCTTGGGGTTCGACGCCTGCATCGACTACAAGGCCGGCAGGCTGGAGGCCGACCTGGCCGACGCCACGCCGGATGGCGTCGACGCGATTTTTGAAAATGTCGGCGGCGCCTGCCTGGATGCGGCATTGGCGCGCACCAATGCCTTCGCACGCGTGGCGCTGTGCGGGCTGATCGCCGGCTACGGCGGCGCCGCGGTGCCGATCAACAATGCGCGCCTGCTGCTGATCAACCGTCTGACCATCAGCGGCTTCATCATTACGGAACATATGGACTGCTGGCCGCAGGGCCTGCGGGAACTCGGTGCGCTGGTGGCGGACGGTCGCATCACTTACCGCGAGTCGGTAACGGAAGGCCTGGCCTCCGCGCCAGAGGCGTTCATGGGCCTGCTGCAAGGGCGTAATTTCGGCAAACAACTAGTGAAGCTCATCTGATGAAAACATTCCGGGACAAGGTCGCCGTCATCACCGGCGGTGCAAGTGGTTTGGGACGCCAGTTCGCCAACGTCGCCGCGCGCGAGGGCATGCGGCTGGTGCTGGCCGATGTGCAGCAGGATGCGCTGGAGCAGGCGCTGACCGAGCTGAAGGCGCAGGGCGCCAGCGTCATCGGCCGGCTGTGCGACGTGCGCAAGGCGGAGCAGGTGCAGGCGCTGGCCGACGCCGCGGTGGCCGAGTTCGGCGTGGTCCACCTGGTGTTCAACAACGCCGGCGTCGGCTCGGGCGGCCTGATCTGGGAAAGCAGCGAGGCCGACTGGGACTGGGTGATGGGCGTGAACGTGTATGGTGTGATCCACGGCGTGCGCATCTTCACCCGGCTGATGCTGGAGGCGGCCCGGCGCGATCCGGCGTACCAAGGCCATATCGTCAACACAGCCTCGATGGCCGGGCTGGTGACGGCGCCGGCGCTGGGCGTCTACAATGTCTCCAAGCACGCGGTGGTGGCGCTGACCGAGACGCTGTACCAGGACCTGCAACTGGTGGGCGCGCCCATCGGCGCCTCGGTGCTGTGCCCGTACTTTGTGCCGACCGGCATCAACCAGTCGCACCGCAACCGTCCCGACGAGGTGCGCATGACCGAGCGGCCGACGGCCAGTCAGCTGGCGGCGCAGTGGATGACCGACAAGGCCGTCACTTCCGGCAAGATCTCGGCGCAGGACGTGGCCGAGCTGACTTTCAGGGCGATTGCCGAAAACCGCTTCTACATTTATTCGCATCCGGAGGCGCTGGCCGGTGTGCGCGAGCGCATGGAACACATCGTCGACGGCGCCAATCCGGCCGACCCCTACGCCACCACGCCGCAGCTGAAAGAAGCGCTGCGGGCCAAAATCAACAGCCCTTCCAAGCCGCCCGCCTGACGTGCGACAATCGTGCTTTGGTCAACAGGAAATCGCGATGAGCAAGTACGAAATAAAATTGGGCGACTGGGGTACGCTGAGCGCAGATGCCAAGCTGATCCGGTTTGAAGTCTTCGTCGAGGAGCAGGGCGTTCCGGCCGAGCTGGAAATGGATGCCATGGATGCGCTGTGTCTGCACGCCGTCGCTTACGATGCGGAAGGCATGCCGGTCGGCACCGGCCGTCTGCTGCCGGATGGTCACATCGGCCGCATGGCGGTGCGCAAGATCGCGCGTGGCAGCGGCATCGGCGGCGAACTGCTGCAGGCGCTGATGGCGCAGGCGCGCACGCGCGGCGACAAGCTGGTGGCGTTGAGCGCGCAAACCCATGCCGCGCCGTTTTATCAGCGCCATGGTTTCGATATTGAAGGCGAGGAATTCTTCGAAGCCGGCATTCCGCACATCAACATGCAGCGCAGCTTCGATTAAGCGTTCAGACCTTGCTGTCGATAAGCAGCCCCTGCTTGGTCAGGCGTTTGCCGATTTCCAGGGATTGCTCTGAGGGAAATTGTTGCAGGACTTTGTCGGTTTCTGTATCGATCACCTTGATGACGGACAGGCCGCTGTCCTCGTCGATGCTGAAACGGACCGAATTATTATCCTCAAGGAAACGATTGATCGCATCGACAGACTGTTTTAACTCAGTTTTACTTGGTACTTTGGTGGCAGCGTCGTCTTTACCGGCGACAATAGACTTTGCGGTGGACGTAGCGCGCGCCGCAGCCACCAGGGCGGCGGTGGCGGGTGGCAATTCCAGACGGTTGATGCTGCTCGTATCCATAATCAGTGGTTTTCCTTCCGTTCCGGGGAGCGACCATGGATGGATTGCCCCGTTACTGGTGATAACGGCAGGTCTGCAGAAAAATTGAGCCCAATGTCAAAGAAAACGCTAGAAAATTTCACCGCCTCGCTGGACCCCGAGGATTGGCAGCAATTCCGCAGCCAGGGCCACCGCATGCTGGACGACATGATCGACTATCTCCAGCACATCCGCGAGCGTCCGGTCTGGCAGCCGATCCCTGACGCCGAACGCGCGGTCTTCCGCGGCGGCCTGCCGGCGCGGGGCAGCGACTTGCCGGAAGTGCACCGGCAGTTCATGGACCACATTCTGCCTTACGCGATCGGCAACGCCCATCCCGGCTTTTTCGGCTGGGTGCACGGCGGCGGCACGCCGGTGGGCATGCTGGCCGAGATGCTGGCCGCCGGCCTGAACGCCAATCTGGGCGGCCGCGACCACATTCCGGTGGAAGTCGAGCGCCAGGTGGTGCGCTGGATGGCCGAACTGTTCCAGTTTCCGCCCACGGCCAGCGGCTTGTTCGTCACCGGCACTTCGATGGCCAACATGCTGGCGCTGCTGGTGGCGCGCTACCGCGCCCTTGGCGGCGCGGTGCGCAGCCATGGCGTGACCGGCCAGCCGCAACTGGTGGCTTACACCTCGGCCGGCGCCCATGGCTGCATCGCCCAGGCCATGGATCTCGCCGGGCTGGGCAGCGCGCATTTGCGCAAGATCCCGATGAATGCCGCTTTCCAGATGGATACCGCCGCGCTGGAAGCCGCCATCACGGCCGACCGCGAGGCCGGCCTGCTGCCGTTCTTTGTGGCCGCCACGGTGGGCACGGTGGACGTGGGCGCGGTCGATGACTTGCCGGTGGTGGCCGCCATCGCCGAGCGCAACGGCGTCTGGTTCCATGTCGATGGCGCCTACGGCGCGCTGGCCATGCTGTCCCCGCAGCTGCGTCCGCAGCTGGATGGCATCGAACTGGCCGATTCCATCGCCTGCGACTTTCACAAATGGGGCCAGGTGCCCTACGACGCCGGTTTCGTGCTGGTGCGCGATGGCGATCTGCACCTGGAAACCTTCGCCACGCCGGCCAGCTATCTGCGCCGCGACACGCGCGGCATGGCGGCCAATTCACCGTGGCCGTGTGACTTCGGCCCGGACCTGTCGCGCGGCTTCCGCGCGCTGAAGACCTGGTTCACGTTCCAGGTGTTCGGCGCCGAGCGCATCGGTCAGGCGATTTATCAGACCTGTCTGCTGGCGCGTTATCTGGCCGAGCGCGTGAGCGCCGAGCCGGAACTCGAGCTGCTGGCGCCGGTCGCGCTCAACATCGTCTGCTTCCGCTACCGCCGCGGGCACGATGGCGACGCGCTCAACGCCGCGCTGGTGGCCGATCTGCAGGAATCGGGCGTGGCCGCGCCCTCGCTGACGACGGTGCGCGGCCAGCTGGCGATCCGCGTCGCCGTCGTCAATCACCGCAGCCGTCAGCAGGACATCGACGCGCTGCTGGCAACCTTGCTCAAGTTACGGAGACAGCATGACCTTTGATGCAATCGGACAGCACAACGCGCCGCTGATCGGCGTCGCCCCGCTGATGCGCCGGGCGTTCGCCGGCGAAGATCTGACCGGGCTGGGCCAGACCTTGCTGCAGCGCGCGCAGACCTGGCCCAACGACGCCCACGCCTACATGGATTTTTCCACCGTGCTGCAACTGACCGGAAACCGCGCCGACGCGCTGGCGGTGCAGGCGGAAGCCATCACGCTGCGCCAGCATTACACGCTGCCGGCCAGGCAGCCGGGTCCGGGCCTGACGCTGCTGGTGCTGATGGGGCCGGGCGATTTGATGTCCAACACGCCGGTGGAATTCCTGGTCGAGGACAGCGACGTCACGCTGGAACTGCTGTATCTGCGCGCCGATGAGGATTTTCCGGAGCAGGTGCCGGAGCATGACGTAATGCTGGTGGCGGTGGCCGAATCGGAAGCCAATCAGCCGTTGCTGGCGCGCCTGACCGAATATGTCAGCGACTGGCCGCGCCCGGTCATCAACCGGCCCGAGCACATCCGCGTGCTGTCGCGTGACGGCGTGTGCGCCGCCTTGCGCGGCCTGGCCGGGGTGGAAATGCCGGTCTCGGTGCGCACCGACCGCGGCGTCCTGAACCGGATCGCGGCTGGCCTGCAGACGGTGGAGGCGCTGCTCGGCGACGGCGGCTTTCCCATCATTGTCCGTCCGCTCGGATCGCACGCCGGCACCAATCTGGAGAAGGTCGATACGCCGGAAGCGCTGGGCATCTACCTGCAAACGGTGGAAGGCCTGCAGTTCTACATCTCGCGCTTTGTCGATTACCGCAGCGCGGACGGGCTGTTCCGCAAATACCGCGTGGCGCTGATCGAAGGCGTGCCGTACATCTGCCACTTCGCCATCTCGCAGCGCTGGATGATTCACTATCTGAACGCCGGCATGACCGAAAGCGCCGACAAGCGCGCCGAGGAAGCAGCCTGCATGGCCGGCTTCGACCAGGGCTTCGCCTTGCGCCATCAGGCCGCGTTGCGGGCGATCGATCAGCGCATGCAACTGCCTTACCTCGGCATCGACTGCGCGGAAATGCCCAACGGCGACCTGCTGATCTTCGAGGCGGACAATGCCATGATCGTCCACGGCATGGACCCGGTCGACATGTTCCCCTACAAGCAGCCGGCGATGCGCAAGGTGTTCGACGCTTTCCGCGCGCTGCTCGAACGCGCCGCCGGCCGCGGCATCAATGGATGACCAGCTCGTGCAAGGTCGCGCGGGCGTCGGCGTACAGCTTGACCACGGTGGACGTGCGGGTGCCGTAGCCCGGGCTTTCGATGCGCACCGCCGACAGCGTGCGTTCCAGTTCCAGCGGCACACCGGTTTCCGGCAGGCGCTGGTCCGGCGCCTGCGCGGTGTCGGACAGCATCTCGAAGAACGCCTCATCGGGCGCGCCCAGGCATAGCAGGCTGGAAAACTGCGCCTTGGTTTTCAGCACCTTGGGCCAGGGCGCGTCCAGCAGCGCGTTCGACAGCCCGTAGACGCCGGGCGCCAGCGGCTGGCCGTTGCGCGGATCGGCGTCGCCCTTGTTGGAATACCAGATCAGGGTATCGCGGTCGCCCAGCACCAGGTTGAAGCCGTTGTAAGCGTCGGCCCCGGCGCGGATGGCGTCGACGTATTGCCGCGCCGTCATGCTGCCGGCCAGGTAGTCCGCTACCAGCTGGCCGCGCGAGGGCGCATCGTCCTTGTGGTCGGCCGGATTGCGGATGTTGGTGATGGCGGCAAAGCGCGGCGCCGCGCCCTGCGTGATGCCCATCCAGCTGCCGCCGGCCTGCAAATCGCGGCCGGCGTAAATCTGCGGATGGTCGAGCCAGGGGCCGGCCGGCGCGGTGGCGCGCTGGTAGAACTCGTCGCGGTTGGCGGCGGCGATCAGCGGCGCCGCGGGCACCACTTGCCAGGCGAAGACGATCAGGCACATGGGACCACATCCATGAACACTTCGGTATGGCGCAGGCCGGCGATCCAGGCCAACAGGCCGGCGTCGGCCACCGCGCTGTCGAGCAGCGCCGCAAAGCCCGCCGGCGTGGCGGAATACACTTCCATCCACGTCTGCAGGCCGCCCTTGCTGTCCGGCCGGCGTTTCAGCTGGCCCGCGACGCCGTGACGCCGCGCCAGATCAGCCTGCATGGCCGCGGCCGCCGCCTGCAAGGAGGCCGCATCGGCGTCCTTGACTTGATAATAGACGTAGAGATCCATGCTAGAGGTCGAGCGGTTCCAGCACGTAAGGCATGGCGAGGAAGGTCAGCGCCACGCCGTCGGCCGAGCCGAGGCGCACCGAGCCGGCTTCGATCGCGGCCAACTTCATCTCGACCAGCGCATCGACGCCGCCATTACCGTTGGGGGCGGCGTTGACGATCATGCCGCAGGGCTGCTCGGGGTCGGCGGTGGCGAACACTTCCATGCCGGCGGCGGCGCTGGCGTCGGGGATGCTGACCAGGGTGGTGCGGCGCTTGAGCTTGCCAAGGTACTGGCTGCGGGCGACGATTTCCTGGCCCGGGTAGCAGCCCTTCTTGAAGTTGACGCCGCCCAGCAGCTCATAATTGACCATTTGCGGCACGAATTGTTCCTGGGTAGCCTTGCCGACCACCGGCACGCCGGCGTGGATTTCCGACAGATGCCAGGCAGCATTGTCGCCGACGTTGAGCTTGTCCGCCAGCACCGGGGTCACGGTCTCGGCGGTCGCGGCCGACATCAGCCACTGGTAGCGCGGCGCGCCGAAAGCGTCGGCCACGCGGATCAGCGTGCCCAGCGGGTGATCGAGCTTGCCGAACGGCGCGGCGGGCAGGGCGTCGAACCAGGTCTGCAGAACGGCCTCGGCCATGCCGCCGCCCAGGCCCAGCACCACCGCGTTTTGCGGCAGCCCGGTGGCGTCGCTGAGCTTGGTCTTGGCGCGCAACACGAACATCGACAGGCGCTTCTGCACCGCCGGCAGGATCTCGCGCGGCAGTTGCAGCAAGATCGTGCCGGCGCTGCGCCACATCAGGAACGAGGCCAGCATGCGCCCCTTGGCCGAGCAATACGCCGCCAGGCGCGCGTCGCTTTCGCCGAGGTGCTCGACGTCATTGGTCAGCTGGGTGTGCAGGAATTGGGCCGATTCTTCGCCGTCCAGCGCGATCAGCCCCAGGTCGGTGATCGGGGCGACGTAACCGACCGCCAGTTGGGCGGCGCTGAGCGCCTGGGCTTGTTCATTCAAAGAAAGCATAATTTCCAGTTATTTGACGGTGAAAGCATTATCATTACGGGCTCATTATAGTGATGTCGCGCAGAACGCGTCGGCGGCCGCGCAAAACGCGGTGCTGGCATACTGTGCGACCCGACCCACGATACGGCTTCAACAATGGCATTTATCAAAAAAATAATTGGTCTGTTTCTTTTGCTGGCCATCGCCGGCGGCGCGTATTTTGCGTACTGGGCGCGCACCCCGGTGATTCCCGCCGATGCCGAGGCGATCGAATTCACCATCACGCCGGGCAGCGGCGCCCACGCGGCCGGCCAGCAGATCGCCGAAGCCGGCGTGCCGATCCAGCCCATCCTGTTCAATCTGCTGGCGCGCATGACCGGCAAGAGCGGCAAGCTGAAAGCCGGCGCCTACGAGATGAAACCGGGCTACACGCCGCTGCGCCTGATCGAGCAGCTGGTGCGCGGCGAATTCGCGCAGGAACAGCTGACCATCATCGAAGGCTGGACCTTCCGCCAGATGCGGGCGGCCATCGCCGCGCACAAGGGGCTCAAGCATGACACCATCGCCCTGTCCGATAGCGAGGTGATGAACGCCATCGCCTCCGAGTACAAGCAGCCGGAAGGCCTGTTTTTCCCCGACACCTATCTGTTCGCCAAGGGCGCCAGCGACTTGCAGATTTATAAGCAGGCCCACGCCATGATGCTGACCCGCCTGGCGGAGGCCTGGGACAAGCGCGACCCGGCGCTGCCGTACAAGAGTCCGTACGAGGCGCTGACCATGGCCTCCATCGTGGAAAAGGAAACCGGCCAGAAGTCGGAGCGGTCGATGATCGCCGGCGTGTTCGTCAACCGGCTGAAGATCGGCATGCTGCTGCAGACCGATCCGACCGTGATCTACGGCATGGGCAGCCGCTACGACGGCAAGATCCGCAAAAAGGATCTGGAGACCGACACGCCGTACAATACCTATACCCGCGCCGGCCTGCCGCCAACGCCGATCGCCTTGCCGGGCGTGCAATCGCTGACGGCGGCGCTGGCGCCGGCCAAGACCGCGGCGCTGTACTTCGTTTCGAAGGGCAACGGCACCAGTCAATTCTCCGACAACCTGAACGATCACAATCGGGCAGTCAATCAGTATCAACGATAAAGCATCAACGATAACCACTACATGGGTAAATTCATCACGTTTGAAGGCATCGATGGCGCCGGCAAGTCCACGCACATCGCCTTCGTCAGCGACTACATCAAGGCGCGCGGTGTCGAGCTGGTCAGCTCGCGCGAGCCGGGCGGCACGCCGCTGGGCGAAAAACTGCGCGACCTGGTGCTGCACGAGACCATGCATCTGGAAACCGAGGCGCTGCTGATGTTCGCCAGCCGCCGCGAACATATCGCCCAGGTGATCGCGCCGGCGCTGGAACGCGGCGCCTGGGTGATCTCCGACCGCTTCACCGATGCCAGTTTCGCCTACCAGGGCGGCGGCCGCGGCATGAGCGTGGCCAAGCTGGAGGCGCTGGAACAATGGGTGCATCCGGCGCTGCAACCGGACCTGACCCTGCTGTTCGACGTGCCGCTGGAAGTGGCGCGCGCGCGGCTGGACGCCACCCGCGAGCTGGACAAGTTCGAGCAGGAAAAAGCCGACTTCTTTGCCGCCACCCGCGCCGAATACCTGCGCCGGGCGGCGCAGTTCCCGCAGCGTTTCCGCGTCATCGATTCGACGCGGAGCATCGCTGACATCCAGCTGCGGCTGGCCGCCATCCTCGACGGGTTTTTCGATGAGCAATAGCATTTATCCTTGGCAGGAAGCGGCTTGGCAGCATTTGCAGACGCTGCGCCAGCGCATGCCGCACGCCATCCTGTTCCATGGCGCGGCCGGCATCGGCAAGGCCGATTTCATCGAGCAATTCGCCCAGGGCCTGCTGTGCGAGGCGGTGCTGCCGGACGGCCACGCCTGCGGCCAGTGTGCGTCGTGCGGCTGGTTCTCGCAGCAGAACCACCCCGATTACCGCCGCGTGCGCCCGGAGGCCATGGAAGACGAGCCGGCCGCCGAGGGCGACGAAGGCACGGACGGCGAAGCCAAAAAGGCCGCCAAGTCGAGGGCGCCATCGAAGGAAATCAAGATCGAGCAGATCCGCGGCCTGGCGGATTTCATGAACATCTCGACCCACCGCCAGGGCTTGCGCGTGGTGGTGCTGTATCCGGCCGAGGCGCTGAACATGCCCGCGTCCAACGCGCTGCTGAAGACGCTGGAAGAACCGCCGCCGGGGACCGTGTTCCTGCTGTCGTCCAACAGCCTGGACCGGTTGCTGCCGACCATTCTGTCGCGCTGCCGCAAGTTCGCCATGCCGATGCCGAGCCACGCGGAAGCGCTGGCCTGGCTGAAGGAACAGGGCGTGGCGGACGCCGACAGCTGGCTGCGCGAGCAGGGCGGCGCGCCGCTGGCGGCGCTGGCGCAGGCCGAGAACGGCAGCCGCGAGGACCTGGAGATCCTGCTGCAGCTGCTGGCCCATCCGAGCGTCGAAAGCGCCCTGAAAGTGGCCGACAAATTGCAGAAAGTGCCGTTGAGCGGACCGGTGTCCTGGATGCAGCGCTGGCTTTATGATGTGTTTTCCTACAAACTGGCAGGAAACATCCGGTATTATCCTCGTTACCAGAAAGAGTTGGCCAGCCTGGCGGGCAAGATCCACGTCAACCGTCTGCTGGCTGCGATCAAGGCGGCGAATGAGCGGCGCGCGACGGCCGACCATCCGCTGTCGCCCAAGCTGTTCCTGGAGGATATGCTGCTTGAGTACGCCAACTGCTGCGCCTGAAAGGTAAGGAATGTCCGCTGCCAGCCCACGCGACCCGAACACCGTGCCGATGACGCCACGGCCGACGGTATTGTCGCTGGCGATCAAGGAGAAAGCGGCGCTGTACGCCGCCTACATGCCGTTCCTGAAAAACGGCGGCATGTTCGTCCCGACGCAGAAGCCGTACAAGCTGGGCGACGAGATCTATCTGATCCTGGCGCTGATGGATGATCCCAACAAATACCCGATCGCCGGCAAGGTGGCCTGGATAACGCCGCCCGGCGCCCACAACAACAAGGCGCAGGGCGTGGGCGTGCATTTCCCGGACGACGAGAGCGGCCAGCGGGCCCGTCTGCGGATAGAAGAAATTCTCGGCGCCGCGCTGCGCTCCTCGCGCGCCACCCACACCCTGTGAAATTCGGGGTCAGGAGCGCAGGGTGATCTGGATCGCGCCGTCGACGCCGAACACGGCCGAGCGGCCGCCGGACAGGATCACATTGAAGGGCGAATCGTCGTTGCGTCCGCCGCGTGTGCCCAGCAGCAGATCGCTGAAGTTGCCGAAGCCGGTATCGGCTTCGCCGTCGGCCGCCGCGCCTTGCAGCGCCGCCAGCTTGGCTTCCAGCCAGGCGACCGTGTTGCGTAACGCCGCCAGTTCCTCATCCTTTTCCTGCAGCGCCAGCTCGTAGCTGCGGATGCGCTGGTCGGCGCCGGCATGCAGCTTGTCGGCCAGTTGCTCGACCAGCGCTTGCAGCGTGCGCGCCGTGTCCTCGCGCTTGAGACCGTCCGCCTGGCTGTCTTCCTCCGCCAGTTCCTTCAGATACTTGTGGATGGTCGACTTCGAGCCGGTATTGCCCAGGGCCAGGCGCACCGCATCCACCGACGGATAGCGTCCCTCGGCCAGCAACTGGTCGCGGCTGGTTCTGACTTGTGATTTCGTTAATCCGGTTCGTGCCATCGTTACCTCAAGAGCTAGCTGGTCCCGGTTCAAATCGGGATGGGTGACGCAGACATTGTAATGCCCTTGGACTGCAACAGCCAGCGTGTGGCGGATAGGTTACAATCGCGCCATGTATATCGACTCTCATTGCCACATCAATTTCCCCGAGCTGGCTGCCCGCATGCCGGACATCCTGGCCCAGATGGAACACAACAAGGTGACGCACGCGCTGTGCGTGTCGGTCGACCTGCCGGATTTCCCGCAAGTGCTGGCGCTGGCGCACCAGTATCCGAACATCTACGCCTCGGTAGGCGTGCATCCGGACTACGAAGACACGCCCGAGCCGTCGGTGGAACAGCTGGTGCGGCTGGCCGACGATGCCAAGATCATCGCCATCGGCGAGACCGGCCTCGACTACTTCCGGCTGGAGGGCGATCTGGAATGGCAGCGCGAGCGCTTCCGCACCCATATCAAGGCCTCGCGCATCACGCGCAAGCCGCTGATCATCCATACCCGCAACGCCGGCGAAGACACCATCCGCATCATGCGCGAAGAGGGCGCCGGCACCGAGGCGGGTGGCGTGGCCGGCGTGATGCACTGCTTTACCGAGTCGCTGGAAGTGGCCAGGGCGGCGATCGAGATGGGCTTTTATATCTCGTTCTCCGGCATCGTCACCTTCAAGAGCGCCAAAGAACTGCAGGCGGTGGCGCTGGAGCTGCCGCTGGAACGCATCCTGATCGAGACCGATTCGCCCTACCTGGCACCGGTGCCGTATCGCGGCAAGACCAATGAGCCCGGCTTCGTGGCGCACGTGGGCGAGTTCATCGCCAAGCTCAAGGGTGTGCCGGTGGCAGAGGTGGCGGCGCACACCACGGCCAACTTCCGCAAGCTGTTCAACGTCGCCGCATGATGCGCCGGCGCTTGCTGCTGTTGTCGCTGGCCGCGTTGGGCGTGCCGGCGCTGGCGTTCGAGCAGAGCGATGACGAGGTCGAGTTCTTCCGCGCCGTGCAGCTGGACGGCGTCGGCCGCGTAAAGGCCATGCTGGCCAAGGGCGTGAGCCCGAACGCGCGCGACGCCAACGGCGAGACCGGCCTGATCGTCGCCATGCGTTACGAAGCGCTGAACGTCGCGCGGCTGTTGATGGACCAGCGCGCTATCGACATCGAAGCCAAGGCGCCCAACGGCAATACGGCGCTGATGATGGCTGCCTTCCGCAAGAACAAGGACGCCGTGCTGGACATGCTGAAGCGCGGCGCGCAAGTCAACCAGAAAGGCTGGACGGCATTACATTACGCCGCCGCGGCCGGCAGTGTGGAAATTACCACCCTCCTGCTGGACAAATACGCCTACATCGACGCCGAGTCGCCATCCGGCATGACCCCGCTGATGATCGCCGCCCGCGAGGGCCAGGAGGACGTGGTGCAGCTGTTGCTCGAGCAGGGCGCCGATGCCACGCTGAAAGACGGCGGCTTCCACCTCACCGCCGCCGAATTCGCCCTCAAGGCGGACAAACCCTGGATCGCCAAGACCATCAACACCTTCCTCGCAAGCAAGAAATCACGCTAGTCATGTCGCCACGGCGATCAGTGTGCCAGCGCCGCCAGGTAGTCGTTGATGATGTCGGCGCTGGCCGAGGGCGAGCTCAGGTGCGGGCAGTGGCCGATGTTGTCGATCGTCGCCAACTGGCTGTTGGCCAGGTTGCGGTGCAGGTAGTCGCCGACCTCGCGCGGGGCGATCATGTCGTCGCTGCATTGCAGGATCAGCGCGGGCACGGTCGACCTGGCCAGGTCCGCGCGGTGGTCGGAGGTGAACGTCACCCGCGCGAAATGGCGCGCGATCTCCGGATCGTTGCGCTCGAAGCGCGACAGCAGTTCCTGCGACAGCACCGGCTGGGTCGGCGCGCCCATGATGACCGGCGCCATGCGCTTGATCCAGCTGTCGTAATCGAGTTCCATCAGCTGGAGCAGGCCGTCGATGTCTTCCGGATTGTAGCCGCCGATGTAATCGCCGTCGTTGAGGTAGCACGGCGACGGTCCGACCATGACCTGGGCGGCGAACTTATCGGGCGACACGATGGACGCCAGCATGCCTATCATGGCGCTGACGGAATGGCCGACGAAAATCACCGGCGATCTGGCGTACAGGTCGATCACATCCAGCACATCCTCGGCGTGGCCGTGCAGGGTGCCGTATTTGTCGCGGTCGTAGGCGCCGAGGTCGGAATTGCCGCTGCCCACCAGATCCATCAGCACCACCCGGTAGCGGCTGGCAAACGAGGGATAGATAAAGCGCCACATCTCCTGGTCGCAGCCATAGCCGTGGACAAACATGATGGTGGCCGGACCGTCGCCGGCGCAATGGACGTTGTTACGATGGTGAACAGACATGGATGCTCCGTTGCTGAGTTGCCGCTAGTATAAACGCAACAGTGTCTTTTGGTTATGGGCATGGTGATAGCCGGCGAATTGGCGGCGTTTTGCTGTCCAGTTCGCCAGATGGGCAGGGCGGCAACTTGACGATAATGTCCGTACGGAACCAACCGAGGATCACCATGCTGAACGAACGCGAGATTGAAAGCTGCTACCTGGGACAATTCATCCCGGTCCACTACCACCACAACATGCTGATGGACCAGAACCGCATGCACGGTTTCAAGTCGGCCATCGACTATGCGGTCAAGCCGGGTGCGCGCGTGCTGGAGCTGGGCGGCGGCACCGGCGTGCTGTCATGGTTCGCGGCGGCCAAGGCGTCCAAGGTGTATTGCGTGGAGTTTAACCCGGATATGGTAAGGGAGGCGCGCAAGTTCCTGGCGGTGAATCCGCATGGCGACAAGGTCGAGGTGGTCCACGCCGACGCGTTCGAATATCTGCCGCCGGAACCGGTGGACGTGGTGATCTGCGAGATGATCCATGTCGGCATGCTGCGCGAGAAGCAGGTCGAAGTGATCGAATCGTTCAAGCGGCGCTATGCCGAGCGCTTCGGCGGTCCGCTGCCGGTGTTCCTGCCGGAAGCGGTGATCATGGCGGTGCAGCCGTTGCATCAGGAATACGATTTCGAAGGCTTTTATGCGCCTATCGTACAGTTCCAGGAAAATACCGTGATTTATCCCGGGACGGTCGAGATGGCCCGGCCCGCCGTGTACAGCATCATCGACTTCAACCAGCCCAACGAGCTGGCTTACGCCTGGCAAGGCAAATTCGTGGTCGAAAAAAATGGCAGCATCAATGCCATGCGTTTCGTCACCAAGAACATCCTGGCGGTGGTGCAGGAACGCTCCACCACCATCGACTGGCTCAACCATTATATGGCGCTGCCGCTGGCGACGCCGGTGCAGGTGCGCGAGGGCGACGTGGTGCAGGTGAGCTTCCAGTACCGCGCCGGCGGCTCCATCCCGTCGCTGCAGGCGGCGCTGAAGGCCGAAGTGCTGTACGAAGCCGCGCTGCAACCGATCCCTGCCTGCGCCTGAAGGAAGCGGGGACAGACCACGCTTTTGCAATGTTCTAAAAACGTGGTCTGTCCCCGGTTATCACGCGGATCCGCCAGCACGAACTCCGTTCGTCCCCGAAAAGCGGCGTTTGATCGCCGTTATCTGCAGTTGATCGCACGGGAATTGCCCGTCGTACGCCGCTCCATTAGAGTCCCAGTATAGACAAGAATTCAACGCAATCGGGAGCGTCCTATGCTGGGTTTCATTATTTGGCTGTGCTTGCTGTTCCTGTGCTGGCCGCTGGCCTTGCTGGCGCTGGTGCTCTACCCACTGCTCTGGCTGATCACCTTGCCGTTCCGCCTGATCGGCATCGGCGTCGAAGGGGTGTTCGAGCTGCTGCGCGCCATCGTCATGCTGCCGGCGCGCATCCTCGGCGGTTCGCCGCGTTAGAAATCGACCAGGAAGCCGGCACCCACCGACTTCTGCGAATAATTGTAGTCGATCAGGCTCTGGCCGTAGCCGCTGAAGGCTTGCACATAGCCCTTCAGGTTGGCCGCGACCGGGAAGGCCCAGCCGAACTGCACCATGCCATGCCGCGTGCTGAAGTTGCGGCGCGCCGTCATCGACAGCTCGTGGCCGTTGAAGCGATAGGTGGCGCGCAGGTCGCCGTGGCCCATGTAATCGGTGATGTCGATGTTGTCGTTGTCCGAGCGCGCGTTGTCGAGCCGCTTCCACAGGCGCACGGCGACGCCGAGCTTGCCGGCTTCCGCCCCCATTTCCGCGTAAATCCGGTTCCAGCTACGCGACAGCGTCGAGGTCTGGCCGTTCGACTGGTGGTTCAGCGCCAGCGTCAGGTAGCGCACGTCCACCGGCCCCAGCTTCAGTGCCAGCGGCGTGGTCAGCATCAGCTCGGGCTGGTAGTTGGTTTCCCGGAACGGGCTGGACGCGGCGCGGTTATAGGCTTGCCAGAAGCTGTTCTGGGTGTAGCCGAACCACAGGTCCACCGGCGAACTCAGCAACTGCTCGATCATCTTCATCTTGAAGCTGAGCTGATACGTCAGCTCCACGTGCTTGGATTTCAGCCCGGCCGGCGTAAAGTCCTTAAAAGGCGCATCATTGGAACTGGTGCTGTAATTCGCCAGTAGCAAATAGGTGTCATGATGCGGCCGGAAATTGAACACGCCGCGCTTGGACGAACGGTCCAGTTCCCATTCCTGCACCATGCGCGAGACGGTGTCTTCCGGCGGAATGGTGGTCAAGGCCGCGACTTTCGGCGACACTTGCGGTTCCGGCGGCGGCGCGGCCGGCTGGGTACGGGCCGGTTCGCTGGCGGCGACCGCGGTCTCGGGCAATTTGGCGTCCTTGCCGGCCGACAGCGGCGCCACGGCATTGTCGCCGGCGGCCTGGACGGCAGGCGCGTTCTTGGCCAGGGCGTCGTAGCAAGCCAGACGGGCGCTGGCGTCGCCGAGCAGGGCGCAGCGCTCCAGGCGGTTTTCGAGATCGGTGGCCTGAACCTGCGCTAAAGCCAGAGCCGGCGCCATGCCGAAGGAGAGGAAGAGAGTAGTTTTTGTTCGCACACGCATGCAGATTGTCCGAGTGAGAGGTAAGCTTGTGATTTTGTTACAGATTACATTAACTGCCAGTAATCATGTCGCACGCTAAGAGGGCTTGAATTTGGCAACTACTGCCACACCTAAGCATTCCATTACGTGTACATGCACACATCGAGGAGATTCGAGATGACCCGCAAGACCCCCATCGAGCGCTATCGCAACATCGGTATCAGCGCCCACATCGACGCCGGCAAAACCACCACCACGGAGCGCATCCTGTTTTATACCGGTGTGAACCACAAGATCGGCGAAGTCCACAATGGCGCCGCCACCATGGACTGGATGGAGCAGGAACAGGAACGCGGGATCACCATCACCTCGGCGGCGACCACGGCTTTCTGGAAAGGCATGGCCGGCAACTTCCCCGAGCATCGCATCAACATCATCGACACGCCCGGCCACGTCGACTTCACCATCGAGGTCGAGCGTTCCATGCGCGTGCTGGATGGCGCCGTGATGGTGTATGACGCCGTCGGCGGCGTGCAGCCGCAGTCGGAAACCGTCTGGCGCCAGGCCAACAAGTACCACGTGCCGCGCATCGCCTTCATCAACAAGATGGACCGCGTGGGCGCCGACTTCTTCCGCGTGCGCGAGCAGATCGCCAACCGCCTGAAGGGTGTGGCTGTGCCGATCCAGGTGCCGCTCGGCGCCGAAGACAACTTCCACGGCGTGATCGACCTGGTCAAGATGCGCGCGATCAACTGGGACGACGAGACGCTGGGCGTCAAGTTCACCTATGAGGACATTCCGGCCGATCTGCAAAAAGTGGCCGCCGAATGGCGCGAAAAAATGGTCGAGGCGGCCGCCGAAGCCACGCCCGAGCTGCTGGAAAAATACCTGGAAGGCGGCGAGCTGAGCGAGGACGAAATCAAGACCGGCCTGCGTCTGCGCACCATCCGCAACGAAATCGTGCCGATGCTGGCCGGCAGCGCCTTCAAAAACCGCGGCGTGCAGGCCATGCTGGATGCGGTGATCGAATACCTGCCGTCGCCGGTGGACGTGCCGGCGATCGCCGGTACCGACGAGGACGACCAGCCGATCGAGCGCCACCCGAACGACACCGACCCGTTCTCGGCGCTGGCGTTCAAGATCATGACCGACCCGTTCGTCGGCCAGCTGACCTTCTTCCGCGTGTACTCGGGCGTGGTGAACTCGGGCGACACCGTGTACAACCCGACCAAGTCGCAGAAGGAGCGCCTGGGCCGCATCCTGCAGATGCACGCCAACGAGCGTAAGGAGATCAAGGAAGTGTACGCCGGCGACATCGCCGCGGCCGTGGGCCTGAAAGGCGTCACCACCGGCGACACCCTGAGCTCGCCCGAGCACGTGATCGTGCTGGAAAAGATGGTCTTCCCCGAGCCGGTGATTTCGCAGGCGGTGGAGCCGAAAACCAAGGCCGACCAGGAAAAAATGGGCATCGCCCTGAACCGGCTGGCGCAGGAAGACCCATCGTTCCGCGTGCACACCGACGAGGAATCGGGCCAGACCATCATGTCCGGCATGGGCGAGCTGCACCTGGAAATCCTGGTCGACCGCATGAAGCGCGAATTCGGCGTCGAAGCGACCGTGGGCAAGCCGCAGGTGGCGTACCGCGAAACCATCACCAAATCGGCCACCGATGTCGAGGGCAAGTTCGTCAAACAATCGGGCGGCCGCGGGCAGTATGGCCACGTGGTGCTGACGCTGGAGCCGAGCGAGCCGGGCAAAGGCTATGAATTCGTCGACGCCATCAAGGGCGGCGTGGTGCCGCGCGAATACATCCCGGCGGTCGACAAAGGCATCCAGGAAACGCTGCGCGCGGGCGTGCTGGCCGGTTATCCGGTGGTCGACGTCAAGGCCACGCTGACCTTCGGCTCGTACCACGACGTCGACTCGAACGAGAATGCCTTCCGCATGGCCGGCTCGATGGCGTTCAAGGACGGCATGAAGCGCGCGTCGCCCGTACTGCTGGAACCGATGATGACGGTGGAAGTGGAGACGCCGGAAGAGTTCATGGGCAACGCCATGGGCGACCTGACGGCGCGGCGCGGCATGGTGCAGGGCATGGACGAAATCCCTGGCGGCGGCGGCAAGATCATCCGCGCGCTGGTGCCGCTGGCCGAGATGTTCGGCTACTCCACCACCTTGCGTTCGCTGACCCAGGGTCGCGCGACCTACACCATGGAGTTCAAGCACTACGCTGAAGTGCCGAAGCACATCCTGGACCAGATCGCAGTCGCCAAAGCGAAGTAAGCAGTCGGCTCTGAGCCCGACCCTCTAGAACGCTTTCAGTTTCAGCTGGAGGGAGATGCCGCCGTACAGGCGGTCCTTGTAGCTCGGGATGATGGCGACGTTGACGCCGACCCGCTCATATTCGTAGCTGAGGGTCGGGATGGCGGCGGGGAACCAGCCGCCATTGCGCATCTTGGGGTAGCCGTCGAAGCCGCCCACCACCGCGCCGACCCGTACCGGCCCGATCTTCCACGGCTGGTAATACACGCCCGCGTAATTCGAATACGCGCGGTCGCTGTTGTAGAAACGCCCCACCGTGGCCGACGCCACCGTCGAAAAACGCCACTCCGCACCCAGTCCCCAGTTGCTGCCATTCAGGTCCTTGTCGCGCTGGAAGTGCCAGGTGTAGAAGCCACCATTCAGCCACACTTCTTTCAGCGGCGCCGATTCGATGGTCTCGAAGGTGTCGGCCATGGCCGCGCCAGAACAGCAGGCCAGCAGCGCCAGGCCGGCAATACGCGCACGTTTGATCATCCGAAAAGCTTTCATCGTGGTTGAGACGATGGATTATAGCCGTGTATGATGCCTGAATGAAATCAAGTCAGAACAAGAAGCGCGCCGGGCTGCTGGCGCTGGTATGCGCGGCGGGAACGGTTCAAGCGGTGGAGTGGCGCGGCCTGCTCGACCTGCGCGCCAGCGATGCCGACGCCAGTGCCGCCATCACCAGCAGCGGTATGTCCAAGTCGCGTTACGACGCCGGTTCGCCAACCCTGAGCATAGGCCAGGCCGTGCTGCACGGCGACGCCGATCTGACCGACACCATCAGCGCCAGCCTGGAACTCGGCGCCGACCAGCAGCACCGCGGCCGCACGGTCGATGTGCGCGAAGCTTGGCTGGCCTGGAGCCCGCTGCCGGCCGGCGCCTGGAAAACACGGGTCAAGGCCGGTTTCTTCTTCCCGCCCAGCAGTGTCGAAATCGATTACGACGCGGTCGGCTGGGTGCCGAAACATACCATTTCCGCGTCCGCCATTAACAGCTGGATCGGCGAGGAGTTGCGCACCAACGGCGTGGAATGGAGCGCGCGCCGCCTCGGCCGCCATGCCGGCGCGCCGTATGACGTGGGGGTGGTGCTGGGCGCTTTCACCGGCAACGATCCCACCGGCACCTTGCTGGCCTGGCGCGGCTGGTCGATCACGGACCGCATCGGTGGCCGCAACGATGCCTTGCTGCTGCCCGATATTCCGAGCTATGGCCCCACCGGCACCATTTCGCGTCAGAGCCGCACCATTCATCCGTTCCGCGAAATCGACGGACGTCTGGGCTACTATGCGGGCGCCAATCTGAATTTCGGGTCGGCGCTGGAATTGGCCGCGCTGCATTACGATAACCGCGCGGATCCCTGGGTGGTCAAGGATGGCCAGTACGGCTGGCGCACGCGCTTCGATCATGTCAGCGCCGTGTGGCGGCCGCAGGGGGAGTGGGAGCTGGCCATGCAGGCGATGCGCGGCGATACGCTGATGGGCTGGAATGCGGTCGCGCTGGATTTCCAGTCCTGGTATCTGCTGGCCAGCCATCCGCTCGGACCGGGCACCGCCGCGTTGCGCTACGATCGTTTCCGCACCACGGAGCATGACAACCTGCCCGGTGATCCGAACAATGAAACCGGCCACGGCGTGGCGCTGGCCTACGAGTTGCCGCTGACCGACAGCTGGTCGCTGATGAGCGAGGCGCTGTTCGTGCGCAGCGACCGCGCCGCGCGCGTGCTGATCGACGAAGCGCCGCTGCAGAACGAGCGCAGTCTGACGGTGTCGCTGCGGCTTAAATGGTGACGCGCCAGCCGCGTTTATCGGCGTAGACCATGACCAGCCAGAACACGGCGGTGAAGGCGGCCGCAAACGCCGCCGAGGCGAATTCCGGCCCGAACCTGGGCGCCAGCGGCGCGAACACATTGCGATACAACGGGCCGAAAACGCCGCTATAAGCCAGCAGGCAGGTGGCCAGCCACGCGCCGCCGTAGGTCGCAATCGCATTCACCCCCATCGCCCGGCCCAGCGCCGGCCAGCCGCGCACGTCGATCAGCTGGTAAGCCAGCGCGATCGCCAGCATGCCGAAGCCGCCGGTCCACAGGACAAACGACGATGTCCACAACTGCTTGTTGAGCGGGAAGGCCAGCGACCACAGGCCGCCAACTGCCATCGCCAGCGCGCCGCCGGTCGCCAGCGTGCCGATGCGGCCTGCGCGCAGCCAGGCGCCCGCGCGCAGGCCGAGCAACACCGTGCCGAGCGCGGGCAGGGTGCTGAGCAAACCTTCCGGCTCGTGCGCCAGGCCGGTGGCGGGGTCGTACTGGTAGGACAGGCTGCCGATCAGCGCCGTGTCGACGCGGTCGGCCAGGTTCAGGTGCGGCTCGAGCGGTCCGCCGCCGGCCAGCAGTGCCCAGTAGCCCAGCAGGATTGCCGTCAGCGCCGTCCACTGCGCCCGCGCGGAGCGCAGGTAGATCGCCAGCAGGCCGGCCAGCGTGAAGCAGATGCCGGTGCGCTGCAGCACGCCGAGCAGGCGGAATCCGTGCGCGTCGAGCGTCAGCATGGAGACGATGTTCAACGCCACGCCGAGCAGGAAGATCCGCAGTCCGCGCAAAAGCACATTGCGCGCCAATTGGCCGCGCGGCGCGGCCGGCGCTTCGATCTGCCTGCCCAGTGCCAGCTGGATCGAGACGCCGACAATCAGCATGAACACCGGGAAAATGAAGTCGGCCGGGGTGCAGCCGTGCCATTCGGCGTGCTCCAGCCAAGGATAGATGTGCGACCAGTCGCCGGCGTCATTCACCAGCAGCATGGCCGCCACGGTCAGGCCGCGGACGGCGTCGATGGATTGTATGCGCATCTTGCAACACTACCATGCCATCCCTCGTTAGGGAGGTGATTTCCCTCCCTATCGGTAGTAAAGTCTCAAATATTTGCCTAAGAGATATTTCCAATAGGAAATGACTATGAATGTTATTTGCGATATAAATTTTCGCTCAGGCAATTTCTCCCATATCATGGCGGTTATCTCGTGTGCGATCTAAGGAATAAGCATGGACACCAATAAAAATGAAATCAGCGTCGCTACCCGTCTGTTCGCCGGCTTCGGCATCATCCTGCTGATGATGCTGATCCTGTCGGCGATCAGCGTGTTCAAGGTCAACGCCATCGATAACAGCCTGCAGCACATCAGCGACGTGAACAACGTCAAACAGCGCTACGCGATCAATTTCCGCGGCAGCGTGCACGACCGCGCCATCGCGCTGCGCGACGTCACGCTGGTCGGCGATGGCGAGATCTCCAGCGTCACCAGCCTGATCGACAAGCTGGACGGCGATTACCAGAAATCGGCGGCGCCGATGGATGGCCTGTTCAGTGATGCCAAGGCCAAGATCACCAGCGAGGAGCGCGAGTGGCTGTCGAAGATCAAGCAGAGCGAGGCGCGCACCACGCCGCTGATCAGGAAGATCATCGACGCGCGCCGCGCCGGCGACATCGACGGCGCGCGCAAGATGATGCTGGAGCAGGCCAAGCCGGCCTTCGTCGACTGGCTGGCCAGCATCAACGGCTTCATCGACCAGGAAGAGAAGATGACCGAGGCCGAATCGGACATCGCCCGCCAGGGGGCGCACAACTTCCAGTCGCTGGCGCTGCTGGCGGTGGCCATCGCGGTGGCGATCGGCGTGGTGGTCGCATGGCGCGTCACGCACTACCTGCTGGGCGCCCTGGGCGCGGAACCGGCCGAGGTCAAGGCGCTGGCCAATGCCGTCGACCGCGGCGAGCTGTATCACGAGGTCGAACTGCGCAACAGCGACAAGGATTCCATCATGTCGGTGCTGGTGAAGATGAGCCGCAACCTGCGCACCACCGTCACCGAAGTGCATGAAGCGGCGGTCGCCGTCGGCAGCATCAGCGAGCAGATCTCGGAGCAGAACCAGCACCTCTCCGGCCGCACCGAAGACCAGGCCAGCTCGCTGGAGGAAACCGCGTCGGCGATGGAAGAACTGACCGCCACCGTCAAGCAGAACGCCGAAAGCGCCCGCGAAGCCAACACCTTGGCGCAGAATGCCTCCGACATCGCCAGCAAGGGCGGCGAGATCGTCGGCCAGGTGGTGAATACCATGAATTCCATCGATGAATCCTCGCGCAAGATCGAGGAAATCATCAGCGTCATCGACGGTATCGCTTTCCAGACCAATATCCTGGCGCTGAACGCGGCGGTGGAAGCGGCGCGCGCCGGTGAGCAGGGCCGTGGCTTTGCGGTGGTGGCCACCGAGGTGCGCAATCTGGCGCAGCGCAGCTCCAACGCGGCGCGCGAAGTGAAGGCGCTGATCGATGAATCGGTGGCCAAGATCCACGACGGCACCCGGTTGGTGGAACACGCCGGCAGCACCATGCACGATATCGTGCTGAGCGTGAAGCAGGTGAGCGACATGGTGGAAGCCATCACCACCGCCAGCGACGAGCAGCGTCAGGGCATCGAGGAAGTCAACCGCGCCATCTCGCAGATGGACCAGGTGACGCAGCAGAATGCCGCGCTGGTCGAGCATGCGGCGGGCGAGGTGGAAACTCTGCAGGAACAGGCCGCGCTGCTGAACCACGCTGTCGGCGTATTCAAGATCCAGCGCGACGGCTGGAGCGCGGCGCCGGCGCGTGCCGCCGCAAGCGCGGCATCGGGCCGCGGCATGCTGCCAGCACCGGCCGGAGCGTAACATGCAGCAGATGTTGCTCAAGAATTCAGAGCCCGAGCGTCTGGAGGCCCTGCATCAACTGGGCATCCTGAACACCAACACCAGCGAGTACTTCGACACCATCACGCGGTTGACGATGGATATGTACAAGGTGGGCGGGTCGTATATCTCGCTGCTGGACAGCGACCGCCAGTGGCTGAAATCGACGGTGGGCTTCTGCCCGCCGAACACGGAGCGCGACCAGACCTTCTGCAACTACACCATCCAGCAAGCCAGCGTGCTGGTGGTGGAAGACACGCTGCTCGATGCACGCTTTGTAAGCAACCCGATGGTGACGGGGCCGCAGGCGGTGCGTTTCTATGCCGGCGCGCCGCTGATCACGCCGGAAGGCTATGCCATCGGCGCGCTGTGCATCATCGATCAGCAGCCGCGCAGCCTGAATGAGGCGGAGCGCGAGCAGTTGGCCAGTCTGGCGGCGCTGGTGATGTCGCACATCACGCTGGGCCGTGCGGTCGGCCACGTCGATTCGGTCAGCGGCCTGCCGAACAAGTATCAGCTGTTCGAGGATCTGACCACGCAGGCGCGCGACAACAAGGGGCAATACCGCGTGCTGGCCACTGTCGACATGCCGGATGCGGCCAAGGGCTTCGAAATCATCCGCGTGCTGGGCGCGCCCATGTACGATGAATTGATCCGCGAAGTATCGGCGCGGCTGACCCGCTTGTTCGAGGGCAGGGCGGCCGTGTACCACCTGACCGACGGCCGTTTCTCGGTGCTGTCGCAGGACGAGAACACGGCGGACTTTGTGCGCTATCTGCATGGCCTGGAGCCGGAACTGCAGGCGCCGTTCAACAGCCTGAATATTCCGATGGTGCTGCAGACCATAGGCGGCATCGTCGAATTCGACCTGTGCGCGAATTCGGCCAAGGACGCGCCGCGCAAGGCCGCGGCGGCGATCAATCAGGCGCTGCGCCAGCAGCAGCGCTGGAGCCATTACAGCAACACGGAAGATGAAAAGCAGAAGCGCGCCTTCCGTCTGCTGAACGATGTCCGCCATGGCATCGCCAATGGCCACTTCGAGCTGGTGTATCAGCCCAAGCATGAGCTGATCAGCGGCGCCTGCAGTTCGGCCGAGGCGCTGTTGCGCTGGAATCATTCGGAGCTGGGACCGGTGTCGCCGGCGGAGTTCATCCCGCTGATCGAGAAGACCGCGCTGATCGGCCCATTGACCCACTGGGTGATCCGCACGGCGATCCAACAGCTGGGCGCATGGCACGCGGAGGGCAACCGCATCAAGGTGGCGATCAATCTGTCGGCCTACAATTTCGAGGAGCCGGACATCGTCGAGCGCCTGGCCGCAACCTGTCGCGAGTTCGGCGTCGATCCGCGTTACGTGGAAATCGAATGCACCGAGGGCGTGTGGATGGAAAGCGTCGCCATCCTGAAGGCGCTGCAGGGCATACGCGATCTGGGCATGAGTCTGGCGCTGGACGATTTCGGCACCGGCTACAGCAACTTCGCCTATCTGCAGAAGGTGCCGGCCACGGTGGTCAAGGTCGATCAGTCGCTGATCCGCAACGTGCACACCAACCCGCGCGACCAGCGTATCGTGCGCTCGCTGATCGGCCTCGCGCGCGAACTCGATTACCAGGTGGTAGCGGAAGGTGTGGAGACCGAGCAGTCGCTGCACATGATACGCGACTGGGGCTGCGACATCGCCCAGGGCTACCACTTCGCCAAACCCTTGAGCGCGGACGCCTTCCTGGCGCACGCGGTGCAGTACCGGGACAGCCACGTCGCCATCGCCGCATGAAGCCAGTTGCATAGCTTATAATCGGGCGATGCACACGTCACTTCGCCTGATTCCCCTAATGCTGCTGCTGGCCGGATGCGGCGCGTCCAACCAGCAGCTGATCTCCGCCTGCAAAAGCGGCGACTGGAGCGCCATCGGCCGCGACGATGGCGTGAAGGGCGAGCCGGCCAACTACGCCGAACGCAAGGATTTCTGCATCGACCACGCCGACAAACCGGCAGCGGCCGATGCTGCCGCGCGCTATCAGGCCGGCTGGTCGCAGGGGAACTGGGACATGTGGCATGGTATCGGCAGCGTCGACGGCGTGGAAGGCCGGCTTCAGCGCTACGAGGCGCTGGCGTCCACGCAGGCCATGCGCGAGCACAAGACGCCGGGCAACCAGCCGGCCTATGACGCCGGCTGGACCGAAGGGAATTCGCGTCACTGGGAAAACGTCGGCAAGGATGAAGGCACTGCGGGTTTGCCGTCCACGCAAAAGGAGGCCAACCGCGACAAGGCCGCCGCCATGCAGTTGCGCTTCGACGCGCAGGCTTACAGCAATGGCTGGCGCGCTGGCAACCGAACCTTCTGGTCGGACGCCGGCATGAGCGATGCGCGCAATGGCTTGCCGGACGCCGAGTTCCGCAACCGCGCCGCGGCGGCGCGCCGGGCCGGTGTCGATGTCCAGGAGGAGACCTACCGCGCCGCCTGGAACGCGGAGATCGTCAACTATTGGCGGAATCTGGGCACGCAGGACGCCACCAGCGGCAAGGACTTTGCCGCGCGCAGCCGCGAGGCGAAACAGAAAGGCTTGAAGATTCACGAGCCGGAATACCGCCAGGCCTGGGAGACGCGGCTGGCCGATCACTGGCGCCAGGCCGGCGCGGACGATGGTTACGGCAAGCCGTTCATGCTGGAGCAGCGTATCGCCAACGCGGGGCGCGACGGCGTGTTCGTGCTGGCCTCCACCCGCGAACTGTACACGCGCGCCTGGGAGGAGCAGAACGCGCGTTACTGTCAGCCGGAGAACTCCTTCGAGCGGGGACGCGGCAACGCCGGCATGGCGGTGGAAGTGTGTCGCCCCGAACTACGCAATCAGATGAAACATGCGTATGTCAGCGGACAGGATTATGCCGTCGCCGAGGTGAAATATCGTCAGGCGGTGGAGGAAGCCAACGACCTGGCCAACCGCGTGCGCGATGCACGCAATCGCCTGTCGCGAGTGGAGCGCGAGATCCGCGCCAGTCGGGAAGCGAAGGACCGTCCCGTCAATGACGAAACGGCCAGGCAGGACAAGCGCCGCGAGCAGGATCGTCGTGAACTGAGCGACCACCTGCAGCGCCTGGAGCGGCAGCTCGATGACGCCCGGCGCTGGGCCGAGCGTCACGATCTGCAGATGCAGCGTCTGCGCCGCGAGATTTATTAGAAGCCCACGGTCGCCGACACCGAAACGGTGCGTGGCGCGCCCAGCACCAGGTAGCCCGAGCCAGGGTAGCCGCCGGCCGAAGCCCAGTAGCTCTTGTCGGTCAGGTTGTCGATGCGCGCGCGGAAGGTGACGTTGCGGTCGAGGATGCGGGTGGCGTAGCTGGCGCCGACATCCAGACGGGTCCACGATGGCAATTCCTGCGTGTTGGCGCCATCGGCATACTGCTTGGAGGTGTACACGGTGCGCGCATTCAGGTTCAGGCCATGCACGCCCGGCACATCCCATTCGGCGCCGAGGTTGAGCTGCGTATCCGGCACGCCGATCACGTCCTTGCCCTGATTCAGACCGCCGGCGGTGACGCGCTGTTTCGCATCCAGCAGGGTCAGACCGCCCAGCAGGCGCAGGCCGCGCAGCGGCACGCCGTACACGGTCATCTCCAGGCCCTGGTTGCGCTGTTCGCCGAACACGCCGAAGATGCGATCCTTGATGAAGGCCGATGGCTGGTCGGTGCGGAACAGCGCGGCGGTCGCGCCCAGCGTGCCGTGCTCGTATTTGACGCCGACTTCCTTCTGCTTCGACACGTAAGGATCGAACACCTGGCCGATGTTGGTGACTTCGCCGGCGGCGGTTGGACCTTGCTGCAGCGCTTCGATGTAGTTCGCATACAGCGACACGCCTTTCACCGGCTTGTAGACAACACCTGCTACCGGGGTGACTTTGCTCTGATCATAGTGCGACTGGGTAACGCCGGTGTTGTAGTCGTAGCTGTCCGACTTGATGGTCTGGTGGCGCGCGCCGACAGTCAGCAGCAGCTTATCGTTCAGCATGGACAGCGTATCGGCCAGCGCGTAACTGGACAGGATGGTCTTCGAGGTCAGGTGCGGATCGCTCAGTACACCGCCGACGAAGAAATCGGGCGTCGGCGCCGCCACGTCGATCGGGCGATAGATGTTGGTGGCCAGGCCGCCGAAAGTGCTGAAGGCATAAGCGTTTTTCGACTCCGACCAGAACGAGGAGGCGGTGGCGCTGATCGAGTGGCCGATGCTACCGGTGCGCAGCTTGGTGCGCACGCCGATTTCGCCGGTGCGGATGTTGTCGTGGCGGGTGTTGTCGAAGCGGTAGGCGTTGGCGCTGCCGTCCACCGCGGTCACGGTCGGTTCCGACAGGCTGTTGTTCTCGTCGCCGCTGCGGGTGCCGAAAGCGGCCCAGGCCACGCTGTCCTGATTGATGTCGTATTCGCCGCGCACGGTGCCGAAGGTGTCGCGCTCGTTCGAGTGGGTCCAGTTCTGGGCCCAGCTCTTGTCGCTGTCCGGCGCCGATGGCAGCGGAATGCCGCCGGCCACGGTCACACTTGGACGCGGAGATGTCAGCTTGTGATCCTGATAGCCGACATCGGCCGACAGGCGGAAGTCGCGCGCCTGGAAGTCCAGGCCGACCGATGCCACGGTCAGTTCGCGGTGCTCGCGATCGACGCCGGTGTCGCCGTCGCGGCGCGCGACGTTGACGCGGATGCCGGTGTTGCCGTCGGCGCCGAAGCGGCGGCCGATATCGGCGGCGACGTAACCCTGGCCGCCGGTTTCCACGCCGAGCGTGACTTCGGTCAGCGGATTATTCGATGCGCGTTTCGGCAGCAGGTTGATCGATCCGCCGATGCCGCCGCCGCCCGGCGCGGCGCCGTTCAGGAAAGAGTTCGCGCCGCGGAAGACTTCCACGCGCTCCAGCAGCTCCGACGCCACGAACTGGCGCGGCAGAATGCCATACAGGCCGTTGTAGGCCATGTCGTCCGAATTGACGGCGAAGCCGCGGATCACATACAGCTCCTGGAAGTTGCCGAAGCCGCGCGCCACGCGCACGCCGGGATCGTTCTGCAGCACGTCCGCCACGCTGCGCGCCTGCTGGTCCTGGATCAGGGCGGAGGTGAAGTTCAGCGTGTTGAACGGGGTGTCCATCATGTCGACGTTACCCAGCAGGCCGACGCGGCCACCGCGCGCGATCTGGCCGCCGGCGAAGTCGCGGGTCAGTCCATCGGCCGACGCGTCGGCGGAATGGCTGACGACCACGGTTTGTACCTTCTCGTCGGCGCTGCCGGTCGCGCTTTGGGCGGCGGCGGCGCCCGCAACCAGCAGTGTGGCCAGGGCTAACGGGGTACGTTTCAATTTCGGATTCTGCATGATATTTTTATTAAGTAAATGAGATTGATTCTCAATTATACTGCATGGCTATTAAATGAGAGTGATTTGCATTATCATTGTGGCTTCAGTAATGTCACCGCGATTTCAAAAATGACACCAAGCAACGTCCGCCGCTGGGCATGGATACATAAGTGGAGCAGCCTGGTCTGCACCGTCTTCATGCTGCTGCTGTGCGTTACCGGCCTGCCGCTGATTTATCACCATGAGATCGACCACTTGCTGGGTAACGCCATCGAGGCGCCGGAACTGCCGGCCGGCACCCCCAAGGCCAGCCTGGATGACGTCATCGCGGCCGGCAAGACGCTGTACCCGAACAAGATCGCCATGTATCTGTCGCAGGAGCCGGACGACACCAGCATGTGGTTCCTGACCATGGGCGACAATCCGACCGATGAGAAATTCAAATCCATCGCCATCGACGCGCGCACCGCCAAGGTGCTGGGCGAGCCGAGCTTCGAAGGTAGCTTTCTGGGCGTGATGTTCCATTTGCACGTGGACCTGTACGCCGGGTTATGGGGCAAGCTGTTCCTCGGTTTCATGGGCCTGCTGCTGGTGATCGCGATCATCTCGGGTGTGGTGTTGTACGCGCCATTCATGCGCAAGCTGGAATTCGGCGAGGTGCGGCGCGAGCGCGGTCCGCGCGTCAAATGGCTGGACCTGCACAATATGCTGGGCATCGTCACGCTGACCTGGGCGCTGGTGGTGGGCGCCACCGGCATGATCAATACCTGGGCCGATCTGCTGCTGAAGTACTGGCAGTACACCGAGATGGCGCAAATGGTGGCGCCGTACAAGGGCATGCCGCCGCCGAAGCAACTGGGCTCGATGCAGCAATCGCTGGAGCACGCGGTGGCGCGCGAGCCGGGCATGAAGATCGGCTTCGTCGCCTTCCCCGGCACGCCGTTCACCAGCGAGCATCACTACGGGATTTTCATGCGCGGTGATACGGCGCTGACCTCGCGTTTGTACAAGCCGGTGCTGATCGATGCACAGACCACCGAGATCACCGACAGCCGCGAGCTGCCCTGGTATCTGACCGGTTTGCTGATTTCGCAGCCGCTGCACTTCGGCGACTACGGCGGCGCGTGGATGCAGTTCCTGTGGGCGGCGCTCGATGTGATCACCATCTTCGTGCTGGGCAGCGGCCTGTATCTGTGGCTGAAGCGGGGCGCGCCCGCGCCCGCGCGCCCCGCGGGGGAGGGAGAAGAAATGGGGGGGCCGGTGGTGGCGGCGCGGGGCCCCGCAGGCGCAGCCCCCGGAGCGGGCCCGGCCTGCGGAAGTGGGGGGCGCCCCACCCA
>NZ_SPVG01000191.1 GCF_004614165.1 Duganella callida
TGGCATGGCTGATCTCGGCCATGATATCGGTCACGCGGCGCACGCTGTCCACCACTTCCTGCATGGTGACGCTGGCCTGCTGCACCAGATCCGAACCGCTGCCGACCTTCACCACCGAATCGTCGATCAGTGCCTTGATTTCCTTGGCGGCCACGGCGGCGCGTTGCGCCAGGTTGCGCACCTCGCTGGCGACCACGGCGAAGCCACGGCCCTGCTCGCCGGCGCGCGCCGCCTCCACCGCGGCATTCAGCGCGAGGATGTTGGTCTGGAAAGCGATGCCATCGATCACCGAAATGATGTCGACGATTTTCCTGGACGAGTCATTGATCGATTCCATGGTATCGGTGACCTGGCGCATCACTGTGCCGCCCTGCTCGGACACCTCGGATGCCGAACGCGTCAGATTGTTGGCCTGTTGCGCATTGCTGGCGTTCTGTTTCACGGTGGAGGTCAGTTCCTCCATGGCGGTGGCCACCCGTTCCAGCGAGCGCGCCTGCTGCTCGGTGCGGATTGCCAGGTCTTCGTTGCCGTGCGCGATCTCGCCCGAGGCATGGCTGATGGCTTCCGTCCCCTGGCGCACTTCGCTGACCAGGCTGGCAAGGCTGTCGCGCATGCTCTTGATGGCGAACAGCAGGCTGCTGTCGTCGCTCGGCTGCAGTTGCACATTCACGGCCAGGTCGCCCTTGGCGATGCGGCTGGCGATTTCGGCGGCATAAACTGGCTCGCCGCCGAGCTGCTTGAGCAGCACGCGCTTGATCAGACCGGCAATCACCACGCTCAGCACGAAGGCCACCACCGCCAGCGCCGTCACCAGGCGCTGGGCGCCACTGGCGTACGCCTCCACCACTTCGCCCGAGGCGGCCGATTGCTTTTGCGCCGATGCCACCAGCACCGCCATGTCCTGCACGATCTGGCGGCGCAGCGGACTGCATTCATTGACCAGAAAACTGCCGTACTCTTCCATCTTTCCCGCTTCGCGGTATTTGCGCGGGCGCTTCAATTCCTCGGCCATGGCGAGCAGACCGGTCTTCACCTTGGCAAACTGGGCGTCGCCACCATACGCGGGCGTCATCTTCTCTGCGGCCGCCAGATAGATGGCTTTCTGTTCGTCGACGATGTCCAGTTCGCGTCTGGCCTGCGCTTCGTCAGTGAAAATCAGGGCGTTGCGCGCGGCCAGTCCGGTCTGGGCCAACGCTTCGCGCGCCACGTACAGTGGTTCCAGACGCTCGGCGGCAATGCGATTATCCTCATGAAAAGCCTTGGCCAGCGAGGACACGCGCATCACGGAAAATACCGCCAGCACCAGCATCAAGGCGGTCAGCATGCCGAAGCCCAGTGACAGCTGGGTGCCGATTTTTAATTTTTTGAACGAATTCATGTGCGTTCCTCAAAAAGTGGGTGAGGTTCGCGACGTCAGGGCGAAGGGAAAACAGCGGAGTCGGGGCGGGGACATGGGCAATATGCCATGAAAAGTTCCCAAAATCAACAAAAATTAAACCAGTAATAGTTACTCGCCCAGCAGTGTGGCATTTGCGGCCAGCGTGGTCGAACGAACGGAAAAAGACCAGCCTGAGCAAGAAAATGCAATCAAACAAGGAGCCAAAATGGATCGCAAACCCGACGAAGCGCGCCCCCTCCAAACTGCCGCGCGCCAGCAAGACCGTGCCTGCAACCTGCGTCACGCGGTGCAAGGCCCGTGGCGCCGCGACTGGCACCCACTGGTAATTTATCGCATGGAGCCGACGGTTTCCATGGCAATACGCCTGCCCTCGCACGAGGCGGGAACCGCAAAGACCGGAAACTAGATGTGGCCTGCCCAGCTGGGTTCGAACCAGCGACCCTCAGCTTAGAAGCCTGTCGCTCTAATTTCGACTTAAGGCTTACGCATCAATGACTTGGCCCAACATCGCCGTACTATTGCGAACAAAGTTCGCCTATCGCAAGTCCTTGATTTAATTAGGATGGGCATCTTTCAATAGTACGGAAAAGCGCTCTGGCCATGTCGGTGCGGAGCCAGTCATCGGACGAATTCTGATTTAAACAAAATAATTGTTCCACGGACGCCATGTAGGATGTTTTGCAACGTGCTCACCAAGGGCGCGTAACGCACTCGGCCACACTGCTGGAATGCCAAATTAGGGATGACTGAAGCTTCCGCTTTAAATTCAGGAGCGGGCTTACCGAGCTTTATTGTGAATACCGGTACGCCCGTTTTACTTAGCTGCTTAGGCCCAAAAGGACCGAATCCGACAATCTCGGGAGATTCTCCAACCCGCCCTTCCTTAGCAGCAATCGCAGGATCTGAGCCAATTGTAATTCTGTCAGCCACGTCAGCCAACGCGGCTACCACCACTAAGAGACGATGCTTATCTGCATTATCGTACTCACTAACAACACTGAGGATAGTGTCATTCGGTACTGGAGTTGTGTACGGTTGCACCGATTCAATGATAGCCCTGGCACTCGGCGCCACTCCCTTCAACTGTCCACGATCACAAGCGTCCTTAAAGGCTTTCCTGGAGGAGCAAATAGGGAACTGATTAGACTTTGTAACCTCGTTACCATTGTTTAAAACAAGAGCAGAAACAAGGTGGTCGAGAGAACTTCGGAGATGGTGGATTACCTCCCCCGCAATAACCGCAATCCGAGGCGGAGGGAATGGCTCGCCGTAAGCGACTAAAGAATAGTCGTGGCCGTAATTATGAAACTCTTGTTCTAATCGTACGGGAAATTTTTCGAAATACGCTGCGCTTTCGACGGACAAAAGGTCCAATAGCTCTTGAGATCTTTCCAATTTTGCCCAGCAACCGCTCATCAAATCAGACATATGCCCTCAAGGTTGAACTTCTACACCAGCCATAATCATAGGCCATTATCGGCCCAGATTTCGACGCGCATCTCCATCGTTGGCAATTTTTAAGCCGTTAGAAAAATCAAGCAACTACGGAGTGAACTGTAGAATTTTCACGCAGTGCATCTAAAACTGCTGCTTTCTTTTTTCCCTTTATCAGAGAATGAGCTTCGTTGGGGGTAAACGGATTGTCCGGGTCCTCAACTAGCGGATCGTGCACAATTTCTTGCTTCCACTCCACTACCATTGTATTCGTCTGCTTTGGATTCACTGGATTACGAATTGCATCACAAACCTGTATCGATACAATCACGCTCTTGCCATTCTTTACGTGAAGTGAGGTCTCAGGCTTTTCTTGCAACTTTCTCCAATCGCACGACATCTCCTTGTCGTTAAAGATCGACAACGGAATCCCCTCTTGCCCTTCAGGGAAAGCAGCAGGTTTTGCGTACCTGTACAAAACTTCACCGTCTGCAATTTGTGTCATACCAGCACCTTATAATACGGCGTAAAATCCTCATCAAACTCAGTAAAGGAAAACTCCTGACTTTCGAAATGCCCTTCCTTTTCGACATCAAACTCTACTAAGTCATCGTTATGCAGGTGTAAATAAAGAGAAACCTTAGTGTTCTTGAATTCCAGGCCCACCCCGCCTGATGGTATCGGACCTAAGAGCATCTTTGGGACATCAGGCTTAGGTCCAGATGCAAAGATGAATCTCTCCAAGCCAGCAACAAAGCGACGGGCGCCGTCACAAACTTTTTCTGACGGGGCAACCGACCTGCCAGAGATCCAATCGTCGCCCAGCTCTGGTAATCCCTTTAAATAATCGAGCCGCTGCGCAACCAACTCATGGAAAGCGAACTTTTGACGTGCATCAGCGAGGTACTCCTCAATACTAGTAAACGACCCGAAGTAATTTCGAAGCGAATCCTTATCGAGCACCCTATTAGCTTGCGGTATGTACGTCGATGCCCAAGGGGTATCGGCATGCGAAAACTCAATGAGCTTACCTTGGCCTACCACTGCCAGTGCAAGGACGACCGTCGACAAAAACTTAGCCACGTCGTCACTGACAGGCGCTAGCTTTTCTTTGCCAGGGCCACCGATGAGGTTGTATCCGTAACCTTTAAATTTGTGCCAGATAGTAGTATTTACTGGGCCATACTCCCATGCATAAAGAGTTTCGGAGAACAAAGGTTCACCGAACTGCGCCAAATGGAAACCTTGCGCGAAATAAAGAATCTTTTGAAGCTCTCGATTACTAAACCCGCCATAGGGGCTTAGCTCGAGCACATGGTCAGCGACCTGTTCGATTGTTAGCATAATATAATCTTTCTTGGGTTTTAGTTTCTATGTAGAACTAAACCTTCTGCGCGATGGTCAACTAAAAGTATGAAAAAGTCAATAAACTTTACACATTTTGCCAATTACTGTGTTTGCATACAGTACCATAGCATATGACGGAAAAGCGTGCCGCCCACATAGTAGAACCTGGGCGAGGCCGGCCGCCGCCCTACCTTAGCGCCCGATACTCCGCCTTCGTGAGCTGCCGCTCCTCGACGTCAAATTCACACAGCCAACCGTCTCGTTCCAGCAACTGCGGTTGGTCCTGCCAAGCTTCCCGAACACGCAGCCCGCCTAGGGCAAAGCTGGACTCACCCATAAATTCGATATGGCATTCGATAATGCGCTTGGCGGCGAACGTGGATATTTGATGGCCGTGCACTTCGGCACACGTCGTATGTCGCTGCAACGCGTTGGAATACTCACCGGCCACCATGAGCTTCCCGCGCGTGCCGGTGGCTTGGTGCAGCGCCGCGCGCGGCAGCCGCACTCCGCACACATAGGTCTCCTTCACCCTAAACCCCACGGCGTTCTCAGGTGGTAGCAACTCACATACCCAAGTCTGAGCTACGCCTCGGATTTGGCTTTGCTGCGTGCGCAACTCCTGCACGCCGCTTAGAACCATCTTCCATCCCTTGAGCTGGACCAATGCCGGCAGTTTCAGTTGCGCGAGGATGCGCTGCTCCCCCAAAGGTAGCAGCCTAGCGACCTTAATAGGTCTGCGGTTGCCTTCCTCTGTTATCTCGACCACCACAAGCTGGAGCACCGAAGCCCCCTCCACCGCCGGCACTGCAGCCGACAACGCGGCGCCATCCTCTCGTCGCCGTACCACGCGCGCCCTCATCCATTGCCCCTATCAATATAACTGTATATATATACAGTATATCAAAGAGGAAATCGTGTACCATATATTTATGTGTGGACGCCTCGATCAAAACGGCATTAGCCGACTCCTAGACAACTTCGACTGGGTAGATGAGCTATTGAACCGCAGCCAGGCCGCCAGCCAGTGGAACGTGAAGCCAGGTACATATCGACCGGTTCTGCATATTGAAGATGGCCGGCTGGTCGCCGATGACTTGTTTTGGGGCTACAGGTCATTATGGGCCGCCGAACAAACGCCAGTTCCGCCAAAGAAAAAAATCAGCATGACGCCGAACGCCAGGCGGGAAAAGTTACTTGGCCCCTACTGGAAGCCGCTGTTGCGCCGAGGGCGCGGGGTGGTGTGTGCCGCAGGCTGGTATGAGTGGACCGGCCCCAAAGAATTGCGACAGCCCTGGCACATTCATCGCAAGGACCGTGAGCCGCTGTTTCTGCTGGCAGTGGCTAATTTCGGCCCGTACAAGGTGCGGCCCGAAGAAGCGGGCTTTGCGCTCGTCACGGCCGACTCACTGGGCGGGATGGTTGACGTGCACGACCGCAGGCCCGTGGCGGTCAGCGCCGAGGACGCGCGCCGGTGGCTTGACCCATCGATCACCGTCGAGGAAGCCGAGAACATCGCCCGAACAGCGATGCTCGACGTCGAGTTGTTTGAGTGGTACCAGGTGAGCCGATCCCTGAACGTCGGCGGGGAAGGCCCTGAAATGGCGGTGCCGCTGACTGCATCACAACCAATTCAACTAGATATCTGAAGCCGCCAGCACATCGCCGATCATCGCCTTACACAATTAAAATCTATGTCAAAGAAGACCCGTCAACCGCGCGCAGTAACAGATCCCGACCAGGTACAAAAAATTGGACGATTCTTAGATGATAGTGCGAATGACTATATCGCCGCGCGTACCCTTTTATTGAATCAGCTACCTCAGCAGGGCGCGATCCTAGGTAGCACAGCAATAGAAAAAGCGTTCAAAGCTATATTGGTCGCATACGGCCAGCCGCCTGGATTCGGCCACCTCCAGGTGGCACACTGGAATCAAGTTAAAAATCTCGCCCCCGATTACTTCAAGCTGCTGAACAGAGATTTCCTCAAATTGAACCAGAAGGTCTACTTACTGCGGTACACCGACGCAGTACCTGTCGGGTACAACATCGTTATCGCGTCGCGCGAGTACCTGTGGGAGTTGGACAAAACAATCATGTCGCTACAGCGGAGGTTCGTTACTCAGGCGGAGGAAGGCAAAACACGCCTGAGAAAGATAGAAGCGCTAATCCAAGAAAACGACCGTCGAATTTTGACAGATAACAACTTCGTCTTCGATACAAACGACAACGTATTCGACTACACAAAGCCGCAGTTGATTTACGAACTGCGCCGGCATGCCCAACACGCTCTGATCGAACTACAGTATGTTGCTGATACAGTGCCAGTCGACGCAGCTGCTGGCTTCCTTCGAGCTGGGGCGCACGTAGCCGCCGACGATAGGACTGTAACTCAAGCATTTGCAAGAATTGGGCACCCGCACCAATAAGCTCGCACATACCGCATGGAATTCATTGATGATTAATTACATACAAGCGCACTGCAACGTCTGCGTAGGTTTTCGTAACCATCAGGTGATCGCCGCCGAGACTCGGATGCATCATTACTATGACGAAGATGACGATAGCGGAACTGATGTCGAGGAGGCAGTGAAGCTCGCAAAGTGCTGCGGGTGCGGCGCCTTCACTATGATCCAGACCATGAGCGATGGGCATACTATAGAGCGCAACCAATTCCCATCACCCGCGTCCAGAAGAGTACCGGAATGGCTGTTTGAAATTTTTTTAGAAGACAAGGTTGAGAATCCAGTAAAGCATGCCTTCATCAAGGAAATCTACACTGCATTAAGCACAGGATCGCTTCGCTTGGCCACGCTGGGAATACGCGCGCTCCTTGAGCATGTGATGATAGAACACGTCGGCGACAAGAAGACCTTCGGTAAAAACCTCGACGCCTTTCAAGAGGACGGGTACATCTCAAAAAAGCAAAGAGAGGCAATTGAGCCTGTGCTCGAGGCTGGCCACGCAAGCATGCACCGTGGATTTGCACCCACTTACCAGGACGTCACGCACTTGCTCGACGTAACGGAGAACCTGCTGCAATCCATTTATATCTATGGCCCTCGCTCTGCAGCACTTAAAATCCCACAACGCGCGAAGTCATGACGACTTGCACGGAAAATATCCTGTAAGTGCAGACGTCTGCACTCACAACGCCTCCCTAACCTTAGAACAAGCCGACCGGATCGGCTTGCTTATCCCAGCTATAAATAATCAACTCCTGCCGCTCGACAGCCTTGCCGCCACCACCGACGGTATAGGCGATGCCGGTGGTGTCCATCTGAAAGCTCGCGAACGCCCTTCGGATATCCGGGTGGTCGTTGATGCTGAGGATTGCTTTGCCCTTCAAACGCCCCATGAGTTCCGCCATCCGCTCGTATTCCGAGAAAGGAAAGTCCACACCATAGCCTTCGGTCTCCCAATACGGCGGGTCCAGGTAAAAGAGCGTGTGCGGCCGGTCGTAGCGCTCCATGCACTTGTGCCAGTCCAAATTCTCAATGTACGCGCTGGCCAAGCGCAAGTGCGCGGCCGATAGATTCTCCTCGATCCGTAGCAGGTTGATCGGTGGCGCCGTCGTCGCCGTACCCCAGGTCTGTCCCTGCACCTTGCCGCCGAACGCTTGCTGCTGCAGGTAGAAGAAACGCGCAGCTCGCTGAATGTCAGTTAGTACGTGCGGCGGAGTATCCTGCATCCATTTGAAAACGTCACGGCTCGACAGCGCATACTTGAACTGGCGGACGAACTCCTCCAAGTGGTTCTTCACCACGCGGTACAAGTTGACCAGGTCGCCGTTGATATCGTTGATCACCTCCACGTCGGCAGGCGGCCGCATGAAATAAAGCGCGGCGCCGCCGGCAAATACCTCGACGTAGCAGGAATGTGGTGGAAATTGAGGAATGAGACGGTCGGCCAAGCGACGCTTGCCGCCGATCCAAGGAATGATTGGTATTGCCACTAGTAAACCTTATTTTTACATTTGTGCTAGACTTCCGCCGCCCTCCGGAGGGTGGCAGAGCCTTGCTTGGTTCACTGGCTTAGACAGTGGATTGAGGCCAAGCGCGGCTGTTGACGCAGCCGTACTTGGCGCTCTGTTCTATTTCATAAAAAACATGCAATAATCGTCGACGCGCGATAACCCTAGATAGCGGCGGATTTTATGCAGACACGTTCAAAAAGGACATTCCCAACGAAGGCGAAGGAGCAGAAGTCCCGCTTCACGCCTCTGGGCATCATCGCCGCCTTTCTCGGTGTGACGGAAGTGGCAATGGGCTACACCATAACCAACACAACTGGCCAAGTGCAGTTACTACTGACCTACTTCGCTATCGGGTTTCCGCCGGTAATCTTTGTCGGCTTCTTTGTCCTTTCGTATTTCAAACCGGAAGCGCTGCTGGCGCAACCTGATTTTGCAACAGCAACGGAAGCCACCGAATATCTGATTGCACTGCGCGGCTTCGTGCAAAAGGCGGAAGTCGAAGCTACAAACATCTTCGCCTCGGCGGAGGAAATGAAAGCGCTCGCTGCTCAGACGAAGATCTCGCTCGACACTACAGAGGACCTACGCGTCAAACTCACAGAACAAGTAAAACAGCTAGAGGACATCGCGTTGGTGGCGCAAAACGCCCAGACCGGAGCCAACTTGTATATGGCGAGAAATCACGGCGGTTTGTGATATCGAGCGAAACCATTAAGACGAGCAGATGTGCGTGCGTATTAACCGCAAGTCTAGACGATACGCCCCGCGACGATTGAGTGGCCGGTACTGCGGCCATCTTCTAGCCAAGCCGAACGACCACCGACTACTACCCCAGCATAAATTCCGGCGCGTCGCCACGCCGGAATGCCCTCCACCGTCATCGCCTCCAGCAGCACCGTGTTAGCTGTCGCCTCATCGCAGATTTCATGGTGGTGAAACAGCCAGTCATGGATAGCTGCCGCGCGATGGCTCGTGTCTCCGAACAGCCAGTATGCGAACGGGATACGCGGCACGCTCGCGTAGTCGGTCAGGAAGCCTGCCTCGACCTCGATCTGCCGGCCGAGGACATCCGAGTAATACCGCAGGGGCGCGGTCAAGCGCCAGATGCCACGGCCACTGCTGGCTGTATCGTCCACACATTCCACTTCCAGGGCGCTGAGAAAAGCTGCGCTCACTTCGCGCCCACCGCGCCTTCCAGCGGCGCAGATCCGGATTGCACCGCTGCGCCGACACCTAGCACGCCATCGGACGTCACGGGCGGCGGAACCATCGACGCCGCGACGAAGCCGGGATACACCTTCAAAATCGCCGCGATGGTTTCCGCGTTCAGCGGCGCCGTCACCGGATTGAAGCACAGCGCCTGCCAACCCTTCAGGCGGTCTGCATTGGCGCCGTACAGGCGCAACCAGGTGCCAATCGGGATATCGCGGCAGATAGTGCGCTCCGACGACTGGACGACCGTTTGCGCCATCCCTTCCTGCACGGCGCTTACGTTCTGCGGCACCAACGAACAAGCGGACAAGACGGCCAGCGTGCACAGAGCCATCACCATCATCATGCTCACGCGGGCGAACCCAGCCTGCAGGCCACTCGCCGACTCGGGGCGCATGGGCGGTGCCGGCGGCAAAGCAGTCTGCCTGCCGCACACCATCACCGCCTGCTCGACCGCCACGGGCGAAGGCGCTGGCACAGCTGACGCGTCAGCCGCGTCTTTCATATTGCGCAGCGCCAGTCCAATGGTGCCGGTGGCCATGCCAACGTTGAACACCAGGAAGTCATGACGCAGGGACGGATCGAAGAACGCCATCAGCGCCCACACCGCATAGCCTACGAAGCCAATCAGGACGTGCAGAATCAATTTCTCTTTATGAGACATACAAACTCCAGGATAAGGAAAAAAAAGCCGCTGACGGTCGCGCAGCGGCTGTTGAAAGCGATTAGCGCTGGGAATCCAGACCAATCAGGTTGTGACCGCGCAGCACCTGCAGGACCTTGTCCAAGTACGCGGGATCGGTGGCGTAACCGGCGGCGGCGATCTGCATGGCGAACCACGCGGGCCGGGCCAGCGCCGCGCTGTTGCCGCACTTGACCAGCAGCTGCCGGCCTGCCGGCGAAGTCCAATCAGGCGGCGCGAAACAGGCCGCGTAGCGCTTGTTCTTTTTCAGGAACGCTGCGTGGTCCTCGACGCTTGCCTGCCAGCTCGGATACATGCGCCACTTCGCCGGCACCAGTACCGTGCGGCCGGCGACGTATTCCTGGCTGGCCATCTGCCAAGCCGCTCCGGTCCAGCTCGCATCGGCTTTGATGTTGAACAGGTTCAGCGCGTTGACCGCCGGCTTCGCGGTCCCCCAGCCAGATTCCAGCGCCGCCTGGGCGACAACGAAGCTGGCTGGGATACCGGTCACCTTGGCCGAAGCGACGGCGGCCGGCGCCAGTTGCGCGATAAAATCGTCCGGCTTCATACGAGGTGTACCCCCATCTTCGCCAGGCCGAGTGCAACAGCGACAGCCAGGCCCGTGCGCGCCAGTTCCCACAGCCAGCGGTTGCGCTCTTTCAGCTCGTTCTCGATGCGGCGGGTTTCCGCTGCGCCAACGTTGGTGGCCAGATCGGTGATGCGCTTGTCCAGCTTGCCAGCCGTTTCGTTGACGGCGCGGAATTGCTCGAAGACGCGCTTGATCGTGCGGCGATCCTCTGCGCGTTCGGCTTCCAGCACCGCCAGCTTGTGCATGTCGTTGGCCACCTGCAGCAGCGCGGATTTGACCTCGCTGAACATTTCCTTCAAAAAGCCGACTTCGGTTTCCACCCGTGCCAGGCGTTCCTGGTCAGAGTGCGAAGGGGCGTGTGAATCTCGGTGCATAACTTCCTTTCAGCAGACAAAAAAATAGCCGCCCGAAGGCGGCTGTTGGGAGAGTGAAGCGTTCGTTACTGCGGGATGCCAGCGAGGATTTCCCCGATTCGCTCCGCGCCGGCGAGGATGCCGGCGCCAGGGCCAGGCTCCACCGGCGCGGCCAGGTATTCGATTGCCTCGCGCACTGACGCCAGGTTCGGGTCGGTCGGCTTTTGCAGCTGCACCGACAGCTGATACATCGCCCAGAATTCCTGCACCAGTGGGTCGACCGACGTCTTGATCGCAATGCGCTCCGCTGGCTTGAACGCCATGTAGAGCGTCATCGGTGTGAGCAGCGGCAGCACTTGTGCGTCGGAAGCGTCCTCTACTACCTCGACGGTAAGCTCCCCCTCATGCGCGACGGTCACCGTCATGGTCCCCGCTCGCCAACAGCCGTGTTCCTCATCGTAGACCGGCATATCGGCCCCGCAGTCGATGTGCGCATGATCGTTTTTCAGGAAGTATTTCATGCGTACCCGCTTTAACTTGGAGGCGCTGCAGCAGCTGTCGGAGAACATCGTCGAGGTTGGCATCCTGCAGCCGATCCTCATGCGCCCCGTCACTCCGACCGCAGAGGCCCCACAACTATTCGAGATCGTCGCCGGTGAGCGCCGCTTCCGCGCGGCTTGCATGGCGGGGCTGTATGTCGTCCCTGCGAGCGTCAAGACGCTGACCGATAAGCAGGCGGCAGAAATCCAGTTGCTGGAGAACATTCAGCGCGAGAATCAGCATCCACTGGAAGAGGCTATCGGCTTTGAACAATTGATGCTCAATCACGGTTACAACGCCGACCAGCTGGCCTCCAAGGTGAAGCAGTCCCGGTCCTACGTGTACGGGCGCCTTAAGCTGTGCGCCCTGGCAAACGGCGTACGCGACGACTTCCTAGACGACAAGTTCAGCGCATCAATTGCGCTGCTGATCGCTAGGTTACCGACGCCAGCGATGCAAGTGCAGGCTGCGCAAGCAATCATCGACGGTAACCGCTATACCGGCGAGCCGATGTCGTATCGCTCCGCACAGCAGCATATTCGCCATAACTATATGCTCGATATTGGGAACGCCGTGTTTCCTATCAAAGACGCGCGATTGGTGGAAAAAGCCGGATCGTGCGAGACCTGCAAAAAGCGCACCGGCAATCAGCCGGACGTCGATCCCAATGAAGACGATGACGACGAGGCAGCGGACTACTGCACCGAACCGGCGTGCTATCACGAGAAGACTGCAGCCTTTCAACAGCGCAAACGCGACGAAGCCGCGAAGACCGGCCAGAATATTATCGTTGGCGATGAGGCGAAGAAGATCATGCCAAACAGCTACGGAAGCCTTCGCGCGGGCTGGTCTGATATCGACAAGACGATGTACCTTTCCAGCGGTTCAACCAACTACAGAACGCTACTGCAGGACAAGCTGCCAGAAATCTCCCTGCTTGAGTCGCCATACGTCAAGGGCACATTCTTGAGCGTCGCTCGCACCGACGAACTGGAGGAACTGGTGGAGGGCGTAATCGGCGCCGGCAAAACCGACGCTGCGCGCGCGGCGCTGGACAAGGTACGCGAACAGAAGTCCGAGCGCGAAGCTGGCATCGAGCGTAAATATCGCAAGGAACTCTTTGAGGCCGTACGGGTAGCTCCAATTGGCCTTGCAAATCTGTATGACGAGCGGATCGTAGCTGGCCAACTGTACCGCAGCCTGGGCCAGCAGGAAGAGGCACATCTGCGCAAGTTCTGGAACTGGGCAGGTCCTGAGTACGAGAGCGGATACGACAACGAGAAGAAACAATACGTCAACGGCACCAACAAAATCCTCGCTGAAATTCATCAGATGAGCGTCGACCAGGCGAAACAACTGATTCGAGACGTCGTGCTGATTCGGGAAACCGCCGTCTTCACCTATACACGCAATCTGGAAGAACCGGTCCAGATGCTGGCAGCGGCGGCGGAACAAGGTGTGGACGCTGCGGCGATCCGAGCAACGATTGCAAAAGAAGCCAAGGCCAAAGAGAAAGAAAAGGCAGCAAAGCAGAAAGCAAAGGCAGAAAAGAAAGCAGCTAAGAAGCCGAAGCAAGCGGAGATACCGATGCCACCCCCGGCCGAACAGCCAGCGCCGGCCACTGATGGCGATACAGAAACGCCAGCCCGATCGGGCGAGGCAGCGGCGCCGCGTGAAAAGCTGAAGCTGAAGGCGAAGCCAAAGACCGAGCAGCCAGTAGAGCAGCCCGTTGGCACCCTCGTGACGGTCAAGAAGACCCGTGTAGTTCCAGCAAGCGCTTGGCCTTTCCCAACCGGCCCTCAAAAAATGTAAGGACTGACTATGGACCGCAATATCATCGCAATTAATCACCACTACGCCAACCGAGAAGCGGCTATCGCAATTGCCTGCTATTCGGCGGCCGCACACAACGGCCTCGCCAACAGCCAGGCCGACAAGTGCGACGATGGCTCGCATGCTTGCCCTACTTGCCCGTTCTTGCAGCCCAACCAGGTGAACCAATGAGTATGTTTCTTGACGCGGACGAGGTCAGGGACCTGACGAACCGCATACAACGCCAAGCACAGGCCAAAATGCTGCGCAGTTTGGGAATCACCTTCAAGGTGCGCGCCGACGGCAGCGCTTTGGTACTGCGCTCGCACGTCGAGAAGGAACTCGGCGGCGGCCCGCCAGCTGCAGCGCGTGCGCGCGAGTTCACGCCGAACTGGGGAGCTGCGAATGCCTAGAAAGCGGAACAAGGAGAATGCCGGCTTGCCATCGCGCTGGAAGCACGCACACGGCGCGTACTACTATCAAGTGCCGCCTGGGATGGAGAGCCGCTGGGATGGCAAAAAGCTGTTCCGGCTTGGTGCGACGCTACCGGCAGCCTACGCCGAGTGGGCCAAACGCCTCGAGGTGGTCGACGCCGCGAAGTCGATAGGCGCCCTGCTTGACCGCTACGCTCTTGAAGTTGTGCCTACCAAGTCGCCGCGCACCCGCGTAGAAAACCTTCGCGCAATTAAGAATCTAAAGGCCGTGTTCGGCGCGGCGCCGCTGACCTGGTTGCGGCCGCAGCACGTCTACCAGTACGTCGACACGCGCAAGGCTAAGAAGATCGCCGCACATCGGGCCGTCGACGTCTTATCTCACGCATTCACAAAATGCGTGGAATGGGGGCTGATTGACCGCCATCCGTTTAAGGGTGAAGTGCGCCTCAGCGGAGAGGAGTCCCGCACGCGCTACGTAGAGGACTGGGAGTTGATCGAGGTACTGGTGCTGCCTAGTAAGCGTAAGAAGGGCAGCGTGCTGATGATGCAGGCTTACATCCGCCTAAAGCTGCTCACGGGCATGGCGCGCAGCGATCTGCTGCGCTTGGAACCGGACGTCCATTTCAAGGATGACGGAATCCACATCACGCGCCACAAGACCGCCGGCAAGACAGGCAAGTCTACGATCTACGAATGGAACGACGACCTGCGAGCTGCAGTCGCGACCGCCATCGCGGTGCGCTCGTCCGCCAGCTCTGCGTTGTTGTTCTGCACCCGCGACGGCAGCAGCTACATTGACGAAGTGAAAGAAACCGCATCCGGCTGGGATTCCATGTGGCAGCGGTTTATGGTGCGTATCATGAAAGAAACGAAGCTTGAGGACCGCTTCACAGAACACGATCTACGCGCCAAGTGCGCCAGCGATGCCGAGTCACTTGAGCATGCACGCGCCCTGCTTTCCCACGTCGACAGCCGTGTCACCGACCGCATCTATCGCCGCAAACCGGAGCGGGTTCAACCGGCCAAAATCGGGTTTGAATAGTACAGCGACGTTTGAATAGTACAACGCCTATTTATTAGGCGTTGCACTCGGCACGTAACTCATTGATTATAGATAGGAATTTGGCCTGCCCAGCTGGAATCGAACCAGCGACCCTCAGCTTAGAAGGCTGATGCTCTATCCAACTGAGCTATGGGCAGTACGCTGCGGGAACCCGCGGCGGAAATGAAAAACGGGCTGTCCGCTAGGACAACCCGCTTTAGAGATTTTGGTCGGAGTACAAGGATTCGAACCTTGGACCCTCTGGTCCCAAACCAGATGCGCTACCGGGCTGCGCTACACTCCGATAAAAGCTATTTTAGTCCTTACGGCGTTCGGCGTCAATCGAAGCGGGCGATTTAATTTCATTGATGAAATTTTACGCAGCCAGCCTGGTCTCCAGCGTGTCGGCGATGCGGCGCGCCATCGACTTGGCGGCATCAGCGTCGCGTGCCTCGACCATCACACGAATCAGCGGTTCGGTGCCGGACGCGCGGATCAGCACGCGGCCGCTGTCGCCCAGCTCGGCTTCCACTTTTTCCTTTTCGGCCAGCAGCGCGGCGTTTTTGGTCCAGTCGGCGCCGGGCGTGACGCGCACGTTGATCAGGGTTTGCGGGAACAGTTTGAGGTCGGTGCAGCACTCGGCCAGCGGTTTGCCGGCGCGCTTCAGCGCCGACAGCACCTGCAGCGCCGAGATGATGCCGTCGCCGGTGGTGTGCTTGTCCAGGCACAGCAAGTGGCCCGAACCTTCGCCGCCCAGAATCCAGCCCTTGTCCTGCATCACTTCCAGCACGTAGCGGTCGCCGACCTTGGCGCGCGCGAAGCCGATGCCCTTCTGTTTCAGCGCCACTTCCACCGCCATGTTGGTCATCAGGGTACCCACGGCGCCGGCCACCGGGCCGGTGGCCAGGCGGTCCATCACCATCAGGTACAGCAACTCGTCGCCGTTGTACAGGCGGCCGTTGGCGTCGCACATGATCAGGCGGTCGGCATCGCCATCCAGCGCGATGCCGAGGTCGGCGTTGTTGGCCACCACGGCGGCGGCCATGGCGTCCGGCGCGGTGGCGCCGTGCTCGAGGTTGATGTTGAAACCGTCCGGCTTGTTGCCGATGGCGATCACTTCCGCGCCCAGCTCATGGAACACGTGCGGTGCGATGTTGTAGGCCGCGCCATGGGCGGTATCGACCACCACCTTCAGGCCGCGCAGGTCCAGCTCGGTCGGGAAAGTGCTCTTGCAGAATTCGATGTAGCGGCCCTGGGCGTCGTCGAGGCGCTTGGCGCGGCCCAGTTTTTCCGACGGCACGCAGTGCATAGGCTGATCGAGCTCCGCTTCAATATCGAGCTCGACCGCATCCGGCAATTTCGTGCCCTGGTGCGAGAAGAATTTGATGCCATTGTCCTGGAACGGGTTGTGCGAGGCGGAAATCACCACGCCGGCCGACAGGCGCAGCGCGCGCGTCAGGTAGGCGATGGCCGGGGTCGGCATCGGGCCGGCCAGCATCACATCGACGCCGGCGGCCGAGAAGCCCGCTTCCAGCGCCGCCTCCAGCATGTAGCCGGAAATGCGCGTGTCTTTGCCGATCAGGACGGTCGGACGCGCGGCGCCGCCGGCGTTGCTGCTGGCCAGCACCTTGCCGGCCGCATAGCCCAGGCGCATGACGAAGTCCGGCGTGATCGGCGCCTCGCCGACCAGGCCGCGGATACCATCGGTACCAAAATATTTACGTGCCATTTTGTAATCTCTTATCGTTATCGGTGTTATTTCGCTGCCTGCCACACTTTCAGCGCGTCGACAGTCTCCGCCACATCATGCACGCGTACGATCAGCGCGCCTTGCGCTACCGCAGCCAGGGCGCCGCCGACGCTGCCGGCCATGCGCTGCTCGACCGGCTTGCCAGTCACCGCGCCGATCATCGACTTGCGCGACAGGCCGGCCAACAGCGGCATATCGAGCTCGGCGATCAGACGCGCGGTGGCGTTGAGCAAAGCGTAATTATGCTCCACAGTCTTGCCGAAACCAAAACCCGGATCGATGCAGATGCGGCGCGGGTCGATGCCGGCTGTCAGCAACGCCTCCACGCGTTCGCGCAGGAAGGCGATCACTTCCGCCACCACGTCGGCGTAGGACGGCGCCAGTTGCATGCGCTGCGGGTCGCTCTGCATGTGCATCACGCACAGCGCGCAGTCGCTGTCGCGTACCGCGTCGATCGCGCCCGGTTCGCGGAAGCCGTTGATGTCGTTGATCATGTCGACGCCGGCGATGATGGCTTCGCGCATCACCTTCGGCTTGTAAGTGTCGATCGAGATGGCCGGACCGAGGTCGCGCAGGGCGTACAGTACCGGCATCACGCGGTTCAGTTCTTCCTCCTGCGACAGCGGCGGCGCGCCCGGGCGGGTCGATTCGCCGCCGATATCGATGATGTCGACGCCGTCCTTGACCATCTGCTCGGCATGACCCAGCGCGAATTCCAGCGTCTGGTAACTGCCGCCATCCGAAAACGAATCGGGCGTCACATTGAGGATGCCCATCACACGCGCGCGCGCGCCCTGCCCCCGCCACGGGTAATTAAAACGGCCAAACTGTAAGGTGGATCGCATGCTGAAACAAGGGTAATAAAAAAGGGCGAGGATTGCTCCTCACCCTTGATGTTGAGTGCCGTACCGTCTGGCTTACGCCGGTGCGGTCACGCTGGGCGATACGCCGGTGCCGCCATCGCTCGGAGGCTGCTTGCGGATCGACACGCCGGCTTTCGGCGGACGCGGCTCCAGGCCGGCCATGATGTCGTTGATCTGGTCCGCATCGATGGTTTCCCATTCCAGCAGGGCCTTGGTCATGACTTCGACCTTCTCGCGGTTGCTTTCCAACAGGTTGCGGGCCAGCGCATACTGCTGATCCAGGATGGCGCGGATTTCCGCGTCCACCTTCTGCTGGGTGGCTTCCGAGATGGTCTTGTTGGTGCCGCCCAGGAAACCGTCGTTCTGGGTATCTTCGTACACCATCACGCCCAGCGCGTCCGACATGCCGAACTTGGTGACCATCGAGCGGGCCAGCTTGGTGGCGCGCGAGAAGTCGTTCGAGGCGCCGGTCGACATCTGGCCGACGAAGATCTCTTCCGCGATACGGCCGCCGAACAGGATGGAAATCTCTTCCAGCATCTTGTCCTTGTAGCCCGAGATATTGTCGTGCTCAGGCAGCTGCCAGGTCAGACCCAGTGCCCAGCCGCGCGGCATGATGGTCACCTTGTGAACCGGATCGGCCTTCGGCAGCAGCTTGGCGACCACCGCGTGGCCCGATTCGTGGTAGGCGGTATTGCGGCGTTCTTCCTCGCGGATGACCATCGACTTGCGCTCGGGACCCATGTAGATCTTGTCCTTGGCATCCTCGAAGTCGGCCATGTCGACCAGGCGCTTGGAGCGGCGCGCGGCAAACAGCGCCGCTTCGTTGACCAGGTTGGCCAGGTCGGCGCCCGAGAAGCCCGGGGTGCCGCGTGCCAGCACGTCGGCCTTGACGTCGGTGCCGATCGGCACTTTGCGCATGTGCACGTTCAGGATCTGTTCGCGGCCGCGGATGTCCGGCAGGCCGACATTGACCTGGCGGTCGAAACGGCCCGGACGCAGCAGCGCCTTGTCCAGCACGTCGGCGCGGTTGGTGGCGGCGATCACGATCACACCCGATTGCGCCTCGAAGCCGTCCATTTCCACCAGCAACTGGTTGAGCGTCTGTTCGCGCTCGTCGTTACCGCCGCCCATGCCGGCGCCGCGATGACGGCCGACCGCGTCGATCTCGTCGATGAAGATGATGCACGGCGAATGCTTCTTGGCGTTCTCGAACATGTCACGCACGCGGGAGGCGCCGACGCCGACGAACATTTCCACGAAGTCCGAGCCGGAAATCGAGAAGAACGGCACTTTGGCTTCGCCGGCGATGGCGCGCGCCAGCAGGGTCTTGCCGGTGCCCGGAGGACCGACCATCAGCACGCCGCGCGGAATGCGGCCGCCCAGCTTCTGGAACTTGCTTGGATCTTTCAGGAAGTCGACGATCTCGGCCACTTCTTCCTTGGCTTCGTCGCAGCCGGCAACGTCGGCCAGGGTGACGGTATTGTTGGTCTCATCCATCATGCGCGCCTTCGACTTGCCGAAGGAGAAAGCGCCGCCCTTGCCGCCGCCCTGCATCTGGCGCATGAAGAAGATCCACACGCCGATCAGCAGCAGCATCGGGAACCAGGACACGAACACCTGCTGCAGGAACGATGGCTCTTCCGGCGGTTTGACGTCGAAGTGCACGCCGTTGTCGCGCAGATCGCCGATCAGGCCGCGGTCCAGGATGGTGGCCGTGGAGCGGACCTTGGTATCGTCGCTGCGGGTGGCGGTGATGTTGCCGCCTTCGATCACGACATCCTTGATGCGCTTGGCTTTCACGTCATCCAGCAGGTCGGAATACGCGATGGGCTTCGCTCCGCCAGTGACGCCATGGCTATCGAACTGCTTGTACAGCATAAGCAGGAGCAGTACCACGACTACCCAGATGGCTGATTTGGAAAACATGTTATTCACGAAAACTCCTTGGATGCGGGCCGCATCGTATAAACCTGGCTGATATCCGATTTTACTCGCAATAAGCAGGCCTTGCCAGAAACCTGCCGTGCGCCGGTGCTAAACCGGTGGAAAAGCACATTATTTGACCAAATTACCCGTGTAATCAAGATAAAACTACTGTTCCGAAGAGGGATGTGCGGCTTGTTCAGCAAATATCAAGGGCGCCAGCCATCGGAATCCAGGGGCTGGGCCGAGGCCATGCCACCATCGGTGGGATTTTTCAGACCGCGGCCGAGCAGGAATATCTCGGATGACTTGTCGCGGCTGGCTTTGGGTTTCTTTTGTATCACTGTTTTGAATTCGGCACGGAATTTATGCACGATGTCGTTGAAACCCATGTCTTTAAAACATTTGACCAGCAAGGCGCCGTTCGGTTTCATGTGGGCCTGGGCGAACTCGATGGCCAGATCGATCAGATGCTCCATGCGCGCGGCGTCGGCGTCGTGGATGCCGGACAGGTTGGGCGCCATATCGGACAGCACCAGGTCGACCTTCTCGCCCTGCACCACCGCCTCCAGCTGCTGCAGCACGTCCGGCTCGCGGAAATCGCCCTGGATGAAGTGGAAATCGGCGATCGGCTCCATCGGCAGGATGTCCAGGCCGATCAGCGTGCCGTGCACGCCGCCGCCCTCCTTGCCCGACAGCTTGCGGCGGGTGTACTGGGCCCAGCTGCCCGGCGTGCAACCGAGGTCGACGATGATCTGACCCGGTTTGATGAGTTTTTCATCCTCGTCGATCTCTTTCAGCTTGAAAGCTGCGCGGGCGCGGTAGCCCTCTTTCTGGGCCAGTCGCACATACGGATCGTTAATGTGGTCGTGGATCCAGTTTTTATTTATTTTGTTCTTAGCCATTCGCGTAAAATACTGCCTTTAAGGAACCTGTTAAATTATATTATGATCAAACTGACACCCGCTGAGCGCAGCGCACTGCGCGCCGAGGCTCACGGCCTCAATCCCATCGTCCTGATCGGCGAGGCCGGCCTGACCGCCAACGTCATGAAAGAAATCTCGCTGGGTCTGGACTCGCATGGCCTGATCAAGGTGCGCGTGTTTGGCGACGACCGTGAAGCCCGCATCGCCATGTACGAAAAAATCTGTGAAGAACTGGGCGCGGCCCCGGTGCAGCACATCGGCAAGCTGCTGGTCCTGTACCGCCCGAAAGTGGAAGCGGAAAAGACCCGCGCCTCGAAAGGCGGCGGTCTGCGTGAAGTCACCATCGTCAAAGCCAGCGCCAGCGGCACCAAAAAGCCGTCGGTGACCAAGGTACTGTTGAAGGGAAATGAACGCGTGACCCAGGGCGGCAACATCAAGCGCGCCAAAACGCGCCAGAAATCCACCAAGAAAACCGTCCTCAGCTAAACAATCCGGGGTCAGTTCTGCCAATCGCACACGGCCTCTACCGTAAGCTCGCTTACGGTAGAGGCCGTGTGCGATTGGCAGAACTGACCCCGGATGTTATTGCTTCAGCACCAGCCAGGCGGCCAGCAGACTCTGGATCAGGTAGATCGTGCTCGAAATGCCGTGCAAGATGCCGAATTGATTGCGCGCCGCCCCTTCCATCACCCCGCCCGGACCAGCCGCCGCGCGCAGCGACGCCATCATCGGCTGCAGGCCGAAGTGCGAGACCAGCGTGCAGGCCAGCATCACCAGCACGATGATCAGCAGCGAACGGCGCGCTTTCGCCGCCATGTTGACCGCCGAGCCGGCAAAAATCCCCTGCGTGCCCGGCTTGGTTGCCCACAGCAGCAACAGCATCACCAGCGCGCAGGCGATCGACAGCCAGGCCTGGTTGGTGAACAGATTGCCGGCGATGGTGCCGGCCAGCACGCGGTCACTCAGCGTGGCGAACAGGGTCGGCGCGGCCAGGTAGCCCACCGCCCAGAGACTGCCGGCCCACAGCGTGGCAACCAGCAAACGAGTGCGGGCGAGCAGCATCAGACGTAGCGGACTTCCAGAATTTCGTATTCGCGCGGACCCGCCGGGGCCTGCACTTCCACCACGTCGCCGGCCGATTTGCCGATCAGCGCGCGGGCGATCGGCGAGGTCACCGATACCTTGTTCAGTTTGATGTCGGCTTCGTCCACGCCGACGATCTGGTAGCTGACCTTGTCGCCGGACTCGAGATCTTCCAGATCCACGGTGGCGGCGAACACCACGCGGCCTTCCGCGTCCAGGGTGGTCGGGTCGATGATCTGGGCGGTACTCAGCTTGCCTTCCAGTTCCGCGATACGGCCTTCCACGAACGCCTGGCGCTCCTTGGCGGCATCGTACTCAGCATTTTCCGACAAGTCGCCATGCGAACGCGCTTCGGCGATCGCGTCGATCACGATGCGGCGTTCTTTGGTCTTCAACTGGTGCAACTCTTCTTTCAAGAGCTCTGCGCCGTACTTGGTAAGTGGAACTGAAGTCATGTTGTTTATTTACTCTGTTTTTACAATGGAAAACCACAGAGGCCGCGCCAAGCTGCAGCGCGGGCTCTGTGGTCCGGGTGCTACCTAAACCTGCTAAACCTTAGTGTAAGGTTTTATGCAGTCCTTGTAAATCGTACACCTGCAATTCGTCCAGATGGCGGATGCCTTCCACCGCCGCCTCGGCGCCGGCGATGGTGGTGTAGGTGGTCACGCGCGCCGCCAGCGAGGAGGTACGGATCGCGCGCGAGTCGACGATGGCGTTGCGCTTCTCTTCGACGGTGTTGATGACCAGGACAATTTCATGGTTCTTGATCATGTCCACCACGTGCGGACGGCCTTCCACTACCTTGTTGACGGCGGTGACCGGAATCCCGGCCGCGGCGATCACGGCGGCGGTGCCCTTGGTGGCGGCCAGGGTGAAGCCCATGTCCACCAGGTCGCGCGCCACTTTCACGGCGCGCGGCTTGTCCGACGATTTCACCGACAGGAACACCTTGCCCGACTTCGGCAGACGCACGCCGGCGCCCAGCTGCGACTTCACGAACGCTTCGCCGAAGGTCTTGCCGACGCCCATGACTTCACCGGTCGATTTCATCTCAGGGCCGAGGATGGTGTCGACGCCCGGGAATTTCACGAACGGGAACACGGCTTCCTTGACGCTGTAGTACGGCGGCACCACTTCGGTGGTGATGCCCTGCTGCGCCAGCTTCTGGCCGACCATGCAGCGCGCGGCGATCTTGGCCAGCTGCAGGCCGGTCGCCTTCGACACGTACGGCACGGTGCGCGAGGCGCGCGGGTTCACTTCCAGCACGTAGACCACGTCCTGGCCATCCTGCTTCTGGATCGCGAACTGCACGTTCATCAGGCCGACCACGTTCAGACCCTTGGCCATCAGCGAGGTCTGGCGCTTCAGTTCATCGATGGTGTCCTGCGCCAGAGAGTACGGCGGCAGCGAGCAGGCCGAGTCGCCCGAGTGCACGCCGGCCTGTTCGATGTGCTCCATCACGCCGCCGATGAAGGTGGTGTCGCCGTCCGAGATGCAGTCGACGTCGCACTCGATGGCGTCGTTCAGGAAGCGGTCCAGCAGCACCGGCGAATCGTTCGACACCTTGACCGCTTCGCGCATGTAGCGCTCCAGGTCGCGCTGCTCGTGGACGATTTCCATCGCGCGGCCGCCCAGCACGTAGGAAGGACGCACCACCAGCGGGTAGCCGATTTCCTGTGCCAGCGCCAGCGCTTCGGCTTCGGTGCGCGCGGTGCGGTTCGGCGGCTGACGCAGACCCAGGTCCTGCAGCAGCTTCTGGAAACGCTCGCGGTCTTCGGCCGCGTCGATCATGTCCGGCGAGGTGCCGATGATAGGCACGCCGTTGGCTTCCAGGTCCAGCGCCAGTTTCAGCGGGGTCTGGCCGCCGTACTGCACGATCACGCCGGCCGGTTTTTCCAGCTCGACGATTTCCAGCACGTCTTCCAGCGTCAGCGATTCGAAGTACAGGCGGTCGGAGGTATCGTAGTCGGTCGACACGGTCTCCGGATTGCAGTTGACCATGATGGTCTCGTAGCCGTCTTCGCGCATGGCCAGCGCGGCGTGCACGCAGCAGTAGTCGAATTCGATACCCTGGCCGATACGGTTGGGGCCACCGCCCAGCACCATGATCTTCTTCCTGTCGGTCGGGTTGGACTCGCATTCCTCGTCGTAGGTCGAGTACATGTAGGCGGTGTTGGTCGCGAATTCGGCGGCGCAGGTGTCCACGCGCTTGTACACCGGACGGATGTTCAGCGAGTGACGGTACTTGCGCACTTCCGCCGCGGTGGTCTGCAGCAGGAAGGCCAGGCGGCGGTCCGAGAAGCCCTTCTGTTTCAGCTTGTACAGCGTGGTCTTGTCCAGCTGTTCCAGCTTCTGGGTGTCCATCCACAGTTCCAGGTCGACGATCTCTTTAATCTGGATCAGGAACCATGGGTCGATCTTGGTCAGCTGGTGCACTTCTTCCAGCGTGAAGCCCTGGGCGAAGGCGTCGCCCACGTACCAGATGCGCTCCGGACCCGGCTCGCCCAGTTCCTCTTCGATCTTCTCGCGGTCCTTGGTCTTTTCGTTCAGGCCATCGACGCCCACTTCCAGGCCGCGCAGCGCTTTCTGGAACGATTCCTGGAAGGTGCGGCCGATTGCCATCACCTCGCCCACCGATTTCATCTGGGTGGTCAGGTGGTGGTCGGCAGTCGGGAACTTCTCGAAGGTGAAGCGCGGGATCTTGGTGACCACGTAGTCGATCGACGGCTCGAACGAGGCCGGAGTGGCGCCGCCGGTGATCTCGTTGCGCAGCTCGTCCAGCGTGAAGCCGACGGCCAGCTTGGCCGCTACCTTGGCGATCGGGAAGCCGGTGGCCTTGGAGGCCAGCGCCGAGGAACGCGACACGCGCGGGTTCATTTCGATGACGATCATGCGGCCGTCCTTCGGATTGACCGAGAACTGCACGTTGGAGCCGCCGGTATCCACGCCGATTTCCCGCAGCACCGCCAGCGAGGCGTTACGCATGATCTGGTATTCCTTGTCGGTCAGCGTCTGCGCCGGGGCGACGGTGATCGAGTCGCCGGTGTGCACGCCCATCGGGTCCAGGTTTTCGATCGAGCAGATGATGATGCAGTTGTCCGCCTTGTCGCGCACCACTTCCATCTCGTACTCTTTCCAGCCCAGCAGCGACTCTTCGATCAGCAGCTCGTTGGTCGGCGAGGCTTCCAGGCCGCGCTTGCAGATCTGTTCGAATTCCTCTTCGTTGTAGGCGATACCGCCGCCGCTGCCGCCCATGGTGAACGACGGGCGGATGATGGTCGGGAAGCCGACTTCCTTCTGCACCGCCCACGACTCTTCCATCGAATGCGCCACGCCGGAACGGGCCGAGCCCAGACCGATCTTGGTCATCGCATCCTTGAACTTCGAACGGTCTTCGGCCTTGTCGATGGCCTCCGGGGTGGCGCCGATCAGCTCGACCTTGTACTTGTCCAGCACACCGTTGCGGTGCAGGTCCAGCGCGCAGTTCAGCGCGGTCTGGCCGCCCATGGTCGGCAGGATCGCGTCCGGCTTTTCCTTGGCGATGATCTTTTCGACGATCTGCCAGGTGATCGGCTCGATGTAGGTGACATCGGCCATTTCCGGGTCGGTCATGATGGTCGCCGGATTGCTGTTGACCAGAATGACGCGGTAGCCTTCCTCGCGCAGGGCCTTGCAGGCCTGGGCGCCGGAATAATCGAACTCGCAAGCCTGGCCGATCACGATCGGGCCGGCGCCAATAATCAGAATACTTTTAATGTCTAAGCGTTTTGGCATTTCTTATTTCTCCGTAGCTTCCATCAGGCCGATGAAGCGGTCAAACAGGTAAGCGACGTCAGTCGGGCCAGGCGAAGCTTCAGGGTGGCCCTGGAAGCAGAACGCCGGCGTGTCGGTGCGGGCGAAGCCTTGCAGCGAACCGTCGAACAGCGATACGTGGGTCACGCGGCAGTTGGCCGGCAGCGTGTTCGGATCGACCGCGAAACCGTGGTTCTGCGAGGTGATCATCACGTGCTTGCTGTCCAGGTCCTGCACCGGATGGTTGGCGCCGTGGTGGCCGAACTTCATCTTCAGCGTCTTGGCGCCGGAGGCCAGGCCCATGATCTGGTGGCCCAGGCAGATGCCGAACAGGGGAATCTTCTTGTCCATGAAGACCTTGGCGGCGGCGATGGCGTAATCGCATGGTTCAGGATCGCCGGGACCGTTTGACAGGAACACGCCGTCCGGGTTCATGGTCAGCACTTCTTCGGCGGTGGTCTGCGCCGGCACCACGGTCACCTTGCAGCCGCGCGCGGTCAGCATGCGCAGGATGTTCAGCTTGACGCCGAAGTCGTAGGCGACCACGTGGAATTTCGGGTCTTTCAGCTTGCCGTAGCCTTCGCCCAGCTGCCACTCGGTGTCGGTGAATTCGTAGGACGACTTCACGCTCACCACCTTGGCCAGGTCCATGCCGGTCAGGCCGGGGAAGGAACGGGCCAGGTCCAGCGCCTGCGATTCCGACGGCTCGTTGCCCTGGGTGCCGACCAGGATCGCGCCCGACTGTGCGCCCTTCTCGCGCAGGATGCGGGTCAGCTTGCGGGTGTCGATGCCGGCGATGGCGACGATGTTCTCGGCCTTCAGGTAATCGGACAGGGATTGGGTGGAGCGGAAGTTCGAGGCCAGCAGCGGCAGATCGCGGATGATCAGGCCGGCGGCGTGGACCTTGGAGGATTCGACGTCTTCCGGGTTGATACCGTAATTGCCGATATGCGGATACGTCAGGGTGACGATCTGGCGGCTGTAGGAAGGATCGGTCAGGATTTCCTGATAGCCGGTAATGGAAGTATTAAAGACCACTTCACCGGTCGTATGGCCGGCAGCGCCAATGGAAAAACCTTTGAAGATGGTTCCGTCAGCGAGGGCCAGTATGGCTGGAACGGCGGGGCCAGAAAAAAATGGCGGCAAGGGCAACTCCTGATAAAGTTACCGTAGCTGCGCCACGTCAGACGACCGTCGTGTATCCCCGGCCGTCGCAGGCCCGGGTGGATGGTCAGATTGAAGATGGAGTGAGTGGTAGTCGCTACGGTAGAGATATGATTTGGCTAAACCTTTGAATTATAACCAAATCTGCCCTGGTTGGCAAGGCAGGGGCACGCGCCGCCATATATTACATTACGTAAAAAACCAATTGCGGACCAAGGTATTTTTTTGCGGCTCAGGAATGGATAAAGTGGACCTCACTCACCAACCCAAGGAGCTGAAAATGAAAACCAAGATCATCGCAGCAGCACTTGCAGCAAGCACCCTGCTTCTCGGCGGCGGCGCCTATGCCGAGGGCGCGGCCGCAACGCCGGCCACCGCCGCGCAGAAAGCCGCAGCCCGGCAGCAGTTCAAGATCACCCGCGTTACGCCGAACTACTGGCGCGTCACCATCAATAACCCGCCGTTCAATATCTACGGCCCGGAATCGATGCCGCAGCTGAACAGTGTGATTACCGAGATCGAGCGCGATACGGACGTCAAAGTGGTGGTATTCGCCAGCGACACGCCGGGCTTCTTTTTGACGCACTATGACTTCGTGCCGCCGCTGGCGCAGACCACCAGCATGGCCAACGGCCCCACCGGCCTGCCGCCGCTGCCCGACATGCTGGTACGCCTGAGCCGCGCGAATGTCGTCTCGATCGCCGCCATCCGTGGCCGCGCCACCGGTGTCGGCAGCGAACTGGCGCTGGCCTCCGACATGCGCTTCGCCAGTCGCGAAAAAGCCGTGCTGTCGCAATTTGAGATCGGCGCCGGCTTCGCTCCCGGTGGTGGTCCGATGGCACGACTGCCCCGTTTGATGGGCCGCGGCCGCGCGCTGGAGATTCTCCTCAGCGGCAACGACATCAATGGCGAACTGGCCGAGCGCTACGGCTACGTGAACCGCGCCCTGCCCGATGCGGAACTGGACGACTTTGTCGACACCCTGGCCCGCCGCATTGCCTCGTTCGACAAGCAGACTATCGGCGACATCAAGCATCTGGTCAATATCGCCTCGCTGCCGTCGGATAAGGATATCGGTGCGGAATGGGATGCCTTCATCACCTCCGTGCAGCGCCCCGCCGCGCAGAAGAATATCGGCAAGCTGATGGAACTGGGACTGGGCAAGAAGGCGGATGTCGAGGTGCACCTCGACAAATACACCGGCCAGGTGAACCAGCCAGCTAACTGAGCTGTCATTCCCGCGACAGCGGGAACGACATGCGCGGGGTTATGCTTAGCTCAGCGCGGCGATGCCGGCCTTGGCGATCTGCGCATCCTCGGCCGACTTCACGCCGGAGACGCCGACAGCGCCGATGATGTGGCCGTCCACGATGATCGGCACGCCGCCTTCCAGCATGCCGTCGGCCATCGGCGCCGGCGCGGTCAGGAACGACACGCGGCCGTTGTTGATCATGTCTTCGTACAGCTTGGATTCGCGGCGGCCCAGCGCCGAGACGCGCGCCTTGGCCGGGGCGATGTGCGAAGACAGGGCGTTGGCGCCGTCCAGGCGCTGCAACCACAGCAGGTGGCCGCCGTCATCGACGATGGCGATCACCACCGCCCATTTGTTGGCAACCGCTTCCGCTTCAGCGGCAGCAGCGATTTTCTTGACGTCGGCGAGGCACAGATAAGGTTTGGTTTGCATGACAGCTTCCTTGTTATTGGTGCCGCCATTGTAGCCGCTTACGAGCGCCGTTTGGCCTCGAGCTTCTGCTTAATCTGCGCCATGACCTGGGCGGCGGCCTGCTCGCCCGCCAGCACGGCCTGGTTACGGCCGTTGAAGTCGTTGCTGGCCATCTTGCCCAGCGGCGGGGTGATGACGATGTCGGCGTCCTTCAACTCATAGTCGTTGATGCGCTGCCCCATGATGCTGAAGGTCTGCATGATCACGTCCAGCGAGCTGACGGTGGCCTGCACGTCGGCCTGGGTCGAGATGTTGACGGCGATGACGAAATCGGCGCCCATGTCGCGCGCGAAGCGCACTGGCACCGGCGCCACCAGCCCGCCGTCCACGTAAGTGTGGCCGCTGATGGTGACCGGCTGGAACACGCCCGGTACCGCCGAGGAGGCGCGCACCGCCATGCCGGTATTCCCGCGCTGGAACAGGATCGGCTTGCCGTCCTTCAGATCGGTGGCCACGGCGCCGAACGGGATCTTCAGCTTTTCCATCGGCTGGTTGTTGACCGCCTTGTTGACGTAAGCCTGCAGCGCCTCGCCTTTCAGCACGCCGGTGGACTTGCGGAACAGCGGCAAGGCCCAGTCGGAGATCGATGCCTCGTCCATTTCCATGGCCAGCTTCTGCAACTGGAAGCCGGTGTTGCCGGAGGCGTACAGCGCGCCGACCACGCTGCCGGCACTGGTCCCGACCACGATGTCCGGATAGATGCCCTGCGCCTCCAGCGCCTTGATCACGCCGATATGCGCAAAGCCGCGCGCCGCGCCGCCGCCGAGCGCCAGGCCGATCTTGATCTTGCGCGGCGGCGCCGGCTCGGGCACCGGCGCCGGCTGCAGCGCCGGCGTTTCCACCACGGGCGTGGTCTTGCAGCCGACAACAGCGGCCGCGGTCAGAGTGGCTAAAGTGGCAAGGGCGAGACGGCGTGATGTCATGGATGATCTGGACGGGATTTAAGCGCCCAGATTGTACACCGCCCCGCCTGTATCATCAGTACTTGTCGTCGAAGGCGAAGATCGGCTTGCGGCTCTTCCACTGGCCGTTGGTGAAGTCGGGGAAGTCCAGCGTCTGGAAGTTCTGCGCGATCGATTGCTCCGACAGCGGCGTGATGGCGCTCCAGGTCACCGCGTCGTAGATATCGATCGGCATGGGCGCCTCGGCCTTCAGTGCTTCCACGAAGGCATGGATCACGAAGAAGTCCATGCCGCCGTGGCCCGCTCCTTCCGCATTCTTCGCATACTTGCGCCACAGCGGATGGTCATACTTGTCCTGCCACGCCTGGAAATCGTCCCAGGTGTGAGGCTTGCTCTTGCCCTCGATGTGGATCGAATGGTTCACGTCCATCCACAGCCCATTGGTGCCCTGCACGCGGAAACCCAGCGAATAAGGGCGCGGCAGCGAGGTGTCGTGCTGCAGGATGATGGTCTCGCCATTCTCGCAGGCCAGCGTGGTGGTCACCACGTCGCCCAGCTTGAATTCGGTCTTCGCGCTCGGATGGCTGGCCCCGCCCTGCTTGACGATGTAGTCGTGCAGGCCGCGCGCCTTGGTCGCAAACGAATTGATACGCGTGAAGCGGTTGCCGCGATTGATATTGGTGTACATCGCGCACGGACCGATGCCATGGCTGGGATACAGCTCGCCGTCGCGCCTGACCGAGTGCTCGGTGCGCCAGCGCGCCTCCGACCAGCCTTTGGCGCCGTATTCGACACCGCCGCCATATGGCTTGTCCGGATTGCCGCTGTTGAACTTCACCGCGCGCAGATCGTGCTGATAGCCGCCCTGCAGGTGTACCAACTCACCGAACACGCCGGCACGAACCATTTGCAGCACCGCCATCACATCGCGGCGGAAGCAGACGTTCTCCAGCAGCATATACGGCGTCCTGGTCTTCAGCTGCGTATTCAGCACATCCCAGTGATCCTGCAGCGTGATGCCGGCCACCACCTCGCAGCCGACCGGAATCTTCGCCTGCATCGCCGCGATGGCCATCGGCGCATGCCACTCCCACGGCGTGGCGATGATCACGCCATCCAGACCGCCCGCATCCAGCATGCGCTTGTAGGCTTGCGGGTCGCGGTCTTCGCCATACGTTTTCGGCTTGGCCTTGCCGGCCTTCTCCACCTGCTGCAGCGCGCGGCCCAGCATGATGGGTTCGATATCGCACAACGCCGCCACCTCCACGTCGTCGCGGCGCAGCAGTTCCTGCAGCAGCACCTGGCCGCGCATGCCGGTGCCGATCATGCCGATGCGGACCTTCTGGCGCGTGGCGCCGAAGGCGGATGGCAGCATCATGCTGCCGGCAAGGGCGGCGCCTGCCGCGAGGAAGTCACGTCGGTTCAAAACTGATTTCATAATGCTCCTTGTTATAGTTACTGCGGCAGGCTGTTCACGTCCACCGTCGGTTGCTGGCCGGTGGACGGTCGGGTAAAGTTTTGATTGACTGGCACGTAATCGGCAAAGAAGCCGCCGTTGCGCAGATAGAACCGGCCGTTATCCAGTCCCCCCGCGTAATCCATGCGCTGCGCGTTGGTCACGGTGGCGTCGCCGGTGAGGCGGCCGGCGGTCACTTCGGACCACGCTCCGGAAACATTGCGCGCCCACTGGTTGCCGAACAGGACGCGGCGGCCAGTATAGCCGTTGGTGTCGATAAAATTCTCCAGGAACGAGTGGTTGCCGGTCAGGTAGCTGGTGGTCGCCGGACGCTTCCAGGTCGCCATGTAGCGCCAGGCGCCGGCCTCCGGCGCGTAGAACCATGCCGAGTACAAGGTGCTGCCGGCACCGTCCGGCCGCGCGCGGGTGATGAAGCGGTAGGTGTTCCCGGCCACCCAGTTATACACCAGGTAAGCCTGCCCGCCAGTGCCCTCGCCGCCGAAGCTGTTGTCCACCACACCCGCGCCCTTGCTGACCAGCGTGGTCTTGGCGCCGCTGTCGGCATCCCAGACCGAGAACAGTATCCAGCGCTCGGTCGCGGACTTGACCTGGATGCCGAAGTAGCCGCCACTGAAACCGTTGGCCATGAAGTAGGAGCCGATCGGGTCCTGTCCGGTGGGCACGGTGACTTCGTTATAGAAGTATTCGGTGTTGGCCGGTGTGGTGTAGCCCATGTGGACCGATGGTCCGCGGCGCGACCAGTAGTAATTGGCGGCGTCGTTGGCGTAATTGACGGCGGACGCGGTGGTCACCTTCAGTGCGGAGACATCGCCAAAATAGCCGCCATCCTTGCTGATGCCCTGCAGGTCGACCTTCACATAACCCGGCGCGGCCACATTCACCGTGCCGATCGCGTAAGTCTTCGCGCTCGTGCCGGCCAGCGCCAGCGTGAACGGCGTGCCGTTGACCGTCACGCGGATGGTGCTGTTGCTGCTGCCGGCCAGGCGCGCATCGAGGCCCAGCGTCACCGCGCCGGCCGAGGCCATGCGGAAGTAGGCGCTGGTGACGGTGGCCGCGTTGCTCCAGTTGGCCAGGCCATTGTCGTTGATGACTTCCGCCGCACCGGACGGTGCCGAAGTGACAAAGGCATTGCCGGCCAATGCCACCGTCGACGTCGTGAGCGCGGCGGCGGCATTGGCGGAGGCGCCGGCTGCTGCGGCAGCATCCGCAGCCGGATCGGCGCCAGACGCCGCGCCGCTGGCACCGGCTGATCCAACACCGCTGGCGACCGCCAGCGCCTGCACCATCGGTGCACCCGACGTGCCGGTTCCGGCGCCATCGCCGCCACAGCCGGCCAGTAATATCGCCGCTGAATACAGGAATAGCTTCATGTTTCCCTCCCCTTAGAATTCATATTCCGCGGTGAGACGCACCGACCGCGGCGCCGCGCGGCTGGTCACCTGCAGATAGCTGCGGGCGATATCGCCGCCGCCATCTTCGCGGGTCTCGTTGTAGCGCTGGATGGTCTGACGGTCCAGCACATTGAACACGTCCACCTTCAGGCTCAAGCCCTTGGCGAAGCGCGGCTGATAGGCGAGATTCAGGTCGATCTGGGTCTGCCATGGCAGACGTCCCTGGCTGCCGCGCGGCGTCGGCTTGCCGTTGCAGTAGAAATAGGCCGCACCGTAGTCGTTTTCCCACTTCAGATCGGCCGGCAGCTCGCCGATACAGTTGCGCGGCGCGCCCGAGGTCAGATTCAGATTGCCGCCGATGGTCCACTCCGGCGTCACCTGGAAGAAGCCATACGCCTTGATCGAATGGCGATGATCGCCCGGCAGATAACCGTAAGCGTTGTACATCAGTTCCTTGTGATCGTCGCTGACGGTCAGGCCGACGTCGCCGCCGCCGATGGTATCGGTCTGCCCTTCCATATTGCCCTTCAGTGCGGACAGGGTATAGGTCACTTTGCCGTACCAGCCATTGCTGTACGGGTGCTCGACGAAGAAGGTCAGCGCCTTGTAGGTGCGGTCCGGCTTGGGATTGCCCCACTCCGCCGCCGAGATATCGACGCGGCGCAGGCCGTGGCCGTCGGCGAAGTCGATCCACAGCGCATTGTCGCGGCCAGGATTGATGATCGCGCACTGGAAGCCGCCCCACTTGCCGGTATCGACGTTGTTGCGCGCCGCCCAGGCATCGATAGGACGCTGATCGCAAGTGTCGTCATTGGTATCGTTCAGACGGCGATACAAACCGCTCAACCCGACCACGATCTGCTTGTTGAGCACCTTCTCGAAGCCCAGCGACAGCTCATCCTGCGACAGCGGCTTCAGGCCGATGGCCGTGACTTCCTTCGCATCGCGCGCCGTGCCGTAGGCGTTATTGGCCGAATATGGATTGCTGATCGCATGCAGCCCGGTCGGCGCGCCGGTCGCCGGATCGACACCGGTGTAGGTGTAGAACTGGCTGGTCGACAGATACGGCGAGGCCAGATTGCTGGACAGGTTGGACGGCACCGGCAGATGGTAACGGCCGGCGTTGGCAAAAATCTTCAGCGAGCCATCGCCCTTGTAGTCCCAGGTCGCGCCCAGACGCGGCGCGATCATGTTCCGCTGCGAGATGAAGGCGTCGCCGGTGGTGGTGTAATTGGTGAACTGCTCGCGGCGCAGGCCCAGATCCAGCAGCACGCGTGGCGTCACCTGCCAGTGATCCTGGATGTATTGTGCCGATTGTTCGCTGGTGGGATGGGCGACCTTGTCATACAGATCGCGGCTGACGTAATAGCCATCGACGCCATAGCCGCCGCCCTGCGCGGGCGTCTCGAATGCGCCATTGATCGGCGTGTTCGGATTGGACGCCTTGCGGTAAGTCCAGCGCACACCGCCGGCGTAGGTGTTGCCCACCGTCGAATCGACATCGATACGGTCGATACCACCGCGCAGGGAGTGATCGCCCAGGCGGTATTCGACGTCCAGACGCTTGGCTTTCTGACGGTCGCCCGACGACGGATCGACCAGGTTACCGGTCACAGTCTGCGGCACCGGGTAGGTCAGGCCGGGCACCTGCACCGTGGCGCCGGTCGAAATCTGCGGCAGCGAAGGATCGTAGCCGGTCGGCGTGCGCGTATGGCTGGTGCGCGATTTGCCCCACAGCGCGGTGACGGTCAGATTATCGGTCAGGTAGCCGGTATACTTGTAAATGTCGATATTCGCGCCCGGCGCCGACGCCGAGCCGCAGCAGTTGATGGTGGTCTCGCCCGGTGTCGCGGGAACGTTATTGCGCTTCAGCGTACTGTAGTCGAAGCCGAAGGACTGGCTGAACGTCTTGGTGCGGTCATACAGTTTGGTGTATTCGAAGTGATGGTCTTCGTTCAGATTGAAATCGATCTTGGCCAAGCCGCGGTCCACGGTGGACTGGCTGCTGCTCCAGCCGCTTTTCACGCTGGACGTGGCGTCGCTGGTGGCGCCGATCGCATCGCTGTCGGTCCTGGTTCGTTCCAGGCCGATGAAGGCGAACAGCTTATTCTTGATGAGAGGGCCGCTGGCATACACGCCTGCGACGCGGCTGGTGGTCTCATTGTCGCGGTTCCAGTACAGCAGCTTGCCGTCGGTGTCCGGATGCGCGCCGGTATTCGGATAATACGTGTTCTCCGTCGTGCCGCGCAGACTGGCGGGGATGGTGGACAATTTGCCACCCACGTGGAACTCGTTGCCGCCGCTCTTGGTGGTGATGTTGACCACTCCACCAGTCGAACGGCCGAACTCCGAACCATAACCGCCGGACAGCACCTGCATGTTGGAGATCGCGCCGAACGGCAGTTCCGACGCGCCCACCTGCGTCAGCAGATTGGTGACCGGGAAGCCATTGACATAGAAGGCATTCTCCGACTGGCCGGACCCGCCGATCGAGGGTGCATTGCCGTACTGGCTGTTGGTGCCGCGCGCCACGCCCGGCGTCAGCTGCACCACCGAAGCCACGTCATTCGCCACCGGCAGCACCTTTAGCTCCTTGGCGGTGAAGACCACGCCGTTATTGGTGTTGGAGACGTCGATATAATTGCGCGTCGCGCGCACCACCACAGTTTGTCCTTCTTCCTTGGCGCCGAAGTTCACCTCCGCCCCGCTGCCCACCAGCGCCTCGATTTCGCGCGTATCCTGTACCGTACCGCCGCGCAGCACGCGTAGCGCATAGCGGCCTGGCGGCATCGAGTTGGCGATGTAGCGCCCCGACGCATCGGGCGTCAGGGTCCGCTGGGCGCCGGTGGCCAGGTTCTCCAGCACCACGGTGGCGCCGGCCGGCGACGCCACTTCGCCGTATATGGTAGTGGTGGCGTTAGACTGGGCCAGCGCCTGATTGCCGGCCGCCGCCACGGTCAGGCCGATCAAAATGGCTGTCGCCTGGCGAATGGCGCTGTTGCGAAATTTAAAGCGGCTGTGGTGCATGCTGAACTCTCCCTCGTTTATCGTGTTTTGGCTTTACTTCGAAAGATTTTGCGTTGCTCTGCAATTACTCTAGAAACAAAAACAAGCACGGTCAATAAAAAGAAAGAGAAAGCGAAAAATAATTGCAAAAATCTTTCGATTTGCGTGGCAATACCGTTTATAACTTTCGAATACGTCGCAAAACCGATACATTGCCACGTTCTGGCTCGCCGATTAAACTTTCTTTTTGCTTTCGTATTTGACATATCGAAAATAAAAGCTTACTCTTCCGCTGACCTCAACAGACAAATTCTTTCGATGACTACCTTATTTCAGCGTACAACTGCCGACTGGCGCGACATCGGCGGCCTCGATACCGCGGAAGAAATCGCCCACCAGCCGGCCATGTGGCGCGAGCTGTCGGCGCATCTGAGCGCAGAACAACGCCGCATCGCCGCCTTCCTCGGTGACAGCCTGCGCGATCCGCAGCAGCGCGTGATCCTGACCGGCGCCGGCAGCTCCGCTTATATAGGCGAGATCATCGCGGATGAAATCAACGCGGCCTGGCCCTGCCAGGTGCGGGCGATTCCGACCACCAGCCTGCTGAGCCATCCCGCCCTCTATCTGGAAACCGGGGCACCGACCCTGCTGGTGTCCTTCGGCCGCAGCGGCAACAGCCCTGAAAGCACGGCCACCGTGCGGCTGGTGCGCGACATGGTGCCGAACGCGCGCTTCCTCAACATCACCTGCAATGCCGACGGCGACCTCGCCACACAAAGCGCCGGCGATGAACGCACCCTGAACCTGATGATGCCGGCCGCCAGCTGCGACCGCGGCTTCGCCATGACCAGCAGCCTGACCTGCATGCTGCTGGCCGCACTGTGCGCACTGGACCCGGATTTCAATCCCGGGCAGTTGAGCGCGCTGGCCGACCTGGGAGCGCAAGCGCTGGAGCAGTGGTCGGCGCCGGTGGCCGAACTGTCCGCGCAGCGCGTGTCGCGCGTGATCTATCTGGGCAGCGGTCCGCTGGAAGCGCTGGCCAAGGAAGCCGCGCTGAAGATACTGGAGCTGACCGCCGGCAGTGTGATGGCCATGTCCAACAGCGCGCTCGGCTTCCGCCACGGTCCGAAAGCGGCGGTGACGCGCGATACGCTGGTGGTAATGTTCCGCAGCGCCGATCCGCTGGCGCGCCGCTACGAACAGGATCTGCTGGATGAATTGCGCCGCGACCAGGTGGCCAGCCGCGTGCTGACCGTCGGCGCGGACGGCGAGATCGGTATCGATGCGCCATCCTGGCCGGACGCCTGGCTGGCGCCCCTGTGGCTGTTGATGGCGCAGCAGTACGCGCTGCACCAGTCAGCGCTGCTGCAACTGCGTCCCGATAACCCATTCACGGGCGGCATCGTGAACCGTGTGGTTCAAGGCGTCACCATCTATCGCCATGATGAATTCTAAGCGCGGCTATCACGGCATCGACATCGGCGGCACCAAGATCGAACTGGTGGCTTACGCCGAGGATGGCGCGCAGCTACACGAGGTGCACCGCGAGCGCATCGCCACGCCGGGCACCGACTTTACCGAATTCGTCGCCGCGATACAGGGGTTGATAGACCGCGCCGACCGCGCGCTGGGCCTGCGCGCACCGGTCGGTATCGGCCTGCCTGGCGTGATCGACGCCGTCACCGGCCGCCAGCTCAGCTCCAACGTGCCGGCGCTGAACGGCCGCATGGTGGCGCAATCGCTGCAGGAAGTGCTGCAACGGCCGCTCGCGGTCGGCAACGACTGCCAGTGCTTCGCCCTGTCCGAAGCCCAGGGCGGCGCGGCGGACGGCGCGGCCACCATGTTCGGCGCCATCATCGGCACCGGCGCCGGCGGCGGTTATTGCGTCAGCGGCCGGCTGCTGCGCGGCCTGAACGGTGTCGCCGGCGAATGGGGCCACTGGCCACTGGCCGCATCGCTGCTGGCCCAGCACGAATTGCCGCTGTACGACTGCCCCTGCGGGCGGCGCGGCTGCCTGGAACGCTATGTCTCAGGCACCGGCATGCGCAATATCTACCGCCACTACAGCGGCCTGGATGAAACGCCGCTGACCATCATGGCACGCGCGCAAAGCGGCTCGGCCGACGCGCGGCACACGCTCGATGTCCACGTGGACCTGCTGGCCAATGCCCTGGCGTCGCTGGTGCTGGCCCTGGACCCGCACGTGATCGTGCTGGGCGGAGGCCTGTCGCAACTGGCGCACCTGTACCAGAAGCTGCCGCCGGCGATGGACAAGCACCTGTTTTCCGGCGTGCGCACCCCGCCCGTGCTGCCGCCGACCTTCGGCGACGCCGGCGGCGCGCGCGGCGCCGCCCTGCTCGCCCGTCAACAACTGAACGACTGAGTCATATGAACACCACCGAAAGCCTGTCCCCCCTCCAGCAGATCATTGCCGCCCACCGTCGCGGCGAGCCCGCCGGCTTGTACAGCGTATGCTGCAGCCACCCCGTCGTGCTGCGCGCCGCCATGCAGGTGGCTGCGCGCTACGACACGGTGTTGCTGGTGGAGGCGACATCGAACCAGGTCGACCAGTTCGGCGGCTACACCGGCATGACGCCGCCGCAGTTCCGCGATTACGTGCACGAGCTGGCGCGCGAGCACGGCTTTGCGCTCGAACGGCTGGTGCTGGGCGGCGACCATCTCGGCCCGAACGCCTGGCAGGCTCTGGACGCCGCCACCGCCATGCGGCACGCGGAAGTGCTGATCGCGGCGTATGCGGCGGCCGGCTTCCACAAGATCCACCTCGATTGCAGCATGCGCTGCGCCGACGATCCGCAGTTCCTGAGCGATGACGTCATCGCCGAACGCTCGGCGCGGCTGTGCGTCGTCGCCGAGGCGGCGGCGGCCGACGCCGGCCTGCCGCCGCCGGTCTACGTGATCGGTACCGAGGTACCTATTCCGGGCGGCGAAGCGAATCTGGCGCAGGCTGGCGCCGTCACCGCGCCGCAGGCGGCCCGGCGCACGCTGGACGTGCACCGCAAGGCATTCATGGACCGCGACCTGCACGCCGCCTGGCGCCGCGTGATCGCCATGGTGGTGCAGCCGGGCGTGGACTTCGATCACAGCCACATCCAGCATTACGACGCGGCACAGGCGGCAGAGCTGTCGGCCTTCGTCGCCGGCCAGCCGGGCATCGTGTTCGAAGCGCATTCCACCGACTACCAGCGCGAATCGGCCCTGCACCAGATGGTGCGCGACCATTTCGCCATCCTCAAGGTCGGCCCGGCCGCCACCTTTGCCCTGCGCGAGGGCCTGATGGCGCTGTGCCGCATCGAAGAGGAACTGGTCCCGGCCGGCCAGACCTCGCGCCTGATGCAGGTGCTGGACGAAGCCATGCTGTCCCAGCCCAGGCACTGGGCCAAGCACTATTCGGGCAGCAGCGCCGAACAGCGCCTGCTGCGCCGCTACGGCCTGAGCGACCGCTGCCGCTATTACTGGGGCGAGCCGCCGGTGGTGGCCGCGGTGGACAAGCTGGTGGCCAACCTCGATCGCCTCGAGATCCCGCTGTCGCTGCTCAGCCAGCACCTGCCGGAACAGTACCTGGAAGTGCTGCAAGGCCAGCTGCCGGCCAGGGCCAATGCCCTGCTCGAACACAAAATCGGCCGCCTGCTGGCGCAGTACGCGCGGGCCTGCAACCGCAATGCGGCGCAGGATGCTGCGGCGCATGCTGGCAGCGCCGCCGCGATCTGTTAAGCTGCAATCTTTTGACAGATTAGCCATCTAAACAATGCGACATACCAGCCAACGCCGCGCCTCCATCATGCAGGCGCTCACTCAACACGGCTCGGTGCAGGTGAACGAGCTGGTGGAACAGCTGGGGGTCTCCGCGGTCACCATCCGCACCGACCTCAGCGCGCTGGAATCCCAGGGCCTGGTGACGCGCAGCCATGGCGGCGCATCGCTGATGCGCACCCCGCCCACCGAACACACCATCCCGCAAAAGGACGCGATCAATCACGAACAGAAAGTGAAGATCGGCGCCTACGCCGCGCGCATGGTGCAGCCGGGCGATAACATCATCATCGACTCGGGCACCACCACCATCTCGCTGGCGCGCCATCTGCGCGAGGCGAAGGATGTGACGGTAATGACCAACGGCCTGAATATCGCCTGGGAACTGGCCGACGCGCCGGGCGTGGACCTGATCCTGACCGGCGGACTGCTGCGCAAGCAGTCGCTGTCGATCCAGGGTTCGCAGGCCGAAGCCTGCCTGCAGGCCTACAGCTTCGACAAACTGTTCCTCGGTGTCGACGGTTTCGACCTGCAGTTCGGCGTCACCACCCACCACGAGGCCGAGGCCAGCCTGAATCACAAGATGGTGGAACGGGCCAAGAAGATCATCGTGCTGACCGACGCCTCCAAGTTCGGCCGCGTGAGCCTGCACCGCATCGTGCAGCTGGACCGCGTGGACACGGTGATCACCGACGCCGGCATCAGCCCGGAGTACCGCGACGGCCTGCTGGAAGCCGGCATCGAGCTGCTGATAGCGGAGTGACGCCGTGCTGAGTGGACGTATTCTTACCCCCGCCGGCTGGATCAAGGGCCGCATCGATTTCGATCAGCGCATCCGCCAGATCAGCGAGGACCAGGGCGCCGACGGCAGGCTGACCATCCTGCCCGGCTTTATCGACCTGCACGTGCATGGCGCGGCCGGCGTCGACATCATGCAGGGCGGCGGCGCCGGCGCCACCGTGGCGCGCGCGCATGCGAAGCACGGCACCACGGCCATGCTGGGCACCACCATGACCGCCACCGACAATTCGATCCGCCGTGCGCTCAACGGCCTGGCGCCGGTGATCGCCGCGCGTCCGGCCGGCGGCGCGCGCATGCTGGGCGTGCATCTGGAAGGCCCCTTCCTCAGCATTCATCGCCTCGGCGCGCAGCCGGCCGATGCGGTGGTCATGGGCAGCATGGACCTGGTGCGCAGCTATCACGCCATTGCGCCCATCCGCGCCATGACCCTCGCCACCGAAGTCGATGGCCACCTCGACCTGATCCCGCAAATGAACGCCTTGGGCATCCGCGTGCAGATCGGTCATAGCAACGGCTCGTACGAGGATGGCGTGGCCGCACTGAAGGCCGGTGCGGCCGGCTTCACCCATCTGTACAACGGCATGACGGGGCTGAACCACTACAAGCCCGGCATCGTCGGCGCGGCGCTCGCGCATGCGGAGTATGCGGAAATCATCCCCGACCTGCAGCACGTCGATCCCGGTGCGATCCGCGCGGCCCTGCGCGCGATTCCGCGCCTGTACGGCGTGACCGACGCCACCTCGGCCACCGGCATGCCGGACGGCGAATATGCGCTGGGCAGCCAGCGCGTCTACAAGTGCGTGGGCTGCGTGCGGCTGGCGACCGGATCGCTGGCCGGCAGTGTGCTGACCATGGATCAGGCGCTGCGCAATTTTGTCGGCCTGGGTCTGGACCTGGCCGACGCCTCGCACCGTTTGTCGCTCTACCCGGCCGATTATCTGGGCGAAATGGAGCGCGGCAGGCTGGCGACCGGCGCCTGGGCCGACATGGTGGTCCTCAACGAAGAATTACAACCGGTGGCCGTCTTCGTGGAAGGTGAAGCCATCGATCTCACAGCAACTTAAACGACGGGAGACTTGATGCAAGCACGCGCCATGAAGTTTTTATTGTTCATCGCAGGCATAGGTGGTTTGCTGTACGGGATAGACGTGGGCATCATTGCCGGCGCGCTGCCCTATCTGGAATCCACCGCCTCGGTGGCGTGGCGTTTGAGTGCCCAGCAACTCGGCTTCATCGTGGCGGCGGTGCTGCTGGGATCCGTGCTGTCCTCGTTGTTTGCCGGCGCGTTGGCCGACTGGATCGGCAGGCGCTGGGCGATGGTGCTGTCGGGCGTGCTGTTCACGCTCAGTATTCCGCTGATCGCGCTGGCCGACGGCTACGTGCCGCTGCTGCTCGGCCGTCTGCTGCAAGGCGTCAGCGGCGGCTTGATCGGCGTGATCGTGCCGCTGTACCTGGCCGAGTGCCTGCACGCGCGCCAGCGCGGACGCGGCGCCGCGCTGTTCCAGCTGCTGCTGACCATCGGCCTGGTGGCGGCGGCCGTGGTCGGCCTGCTGCAGGCGCAGTCGGTGGAAACCGCCACCGCGGCGGCCCGGCAACTGGGCGACAGCGCGCGCGAGGCGGCCGTCTTCGCGGCCAAGGATCATGCCTGGCGCAGCATCTTCTGGTGGTGTCTGACGCCGGGCCTGGTGTTCACCATTGGCAGCCTGCTGCTGTCCGAATCGCCGCGCTGGCTGGCGCGCCGCGGACGCATGGAGGAGGCCCGCACCGCGCTGCTGCGCACCCGCCCCGCCGACGAGGCGGAAGCCGAGCTGCGCGAAATCCGGCAGGCGCTGGCCCCCGCGAACACGGGAGACAGCGGGACCGCGGCTGGCGCCGGGACGGGCGCGAATGGCCGCGCGGCCGGCAGCGAGGCCGCGTACCGCGCCTCCCCGCGCACCGGGGAGTCGCTGCTCAGCCGCCGCTACGTGCTGCCCTTCCTGCTGGCCTGCCTGATCCTGGCGCTGAACCAGGCCACCGGCATCAACTCGGTGCTGGCCTACGTGGTGAACATCCTGAACCAGGCCGGCCTGCCCGGCGCCACCGCCAACGCGGCCGACGTCGCGCTCAAGGTATTGAACTCGCTGATGACCATCGTCGCCGTGGTACTGGTCGACCGCAAGGGCCGCAAATTCCTGCTGATGCTGGGCACCGGCTGCATCGTGGTGGCCCTGGTGGCCGCGGGCCTGCTGTTCCGCGGCGTCGAAGGCGAACAGCGCGACGTGCGTCCCATGTTGCAGGCGCAGATCCAGTCCGACAGCCTGTCGCTGCGGCTGGACGCGGAAACCCTGCGTGCGCTGAGCGTCCAGAGCGGCGCGCCAGTGCAGCTGACGGTGGCGTATTCCTACGGTCCCTTCACCAATGTGCAGACGCGCCGCAGCGACGATCCGGCGCTGCCGGTGCTGCGTCTGAGCCGTGAAGACACCGTGCAGCCGGACAGCGTGATCGGCGTGTTCTTCCGCAAGCTGCATCTGAATCCGTTCGCCGATCCGGCCGACGCCAAAAACGCCGCCCTGCGCATCGAACGCGCCGACATCGCCGCGGTGCCGCCGGCGGCTCACGGCTGGCAGGTGGCGCTGGCCATGTGTCTGTTCGTGGCGGGGTTCGCGGTCGGTCCCGGCGTGTGCGTGTGGCTGGCGCTGTCGGAGCTGATGCCGACGCGCATCCGCTCGAACGGCATGAGCATCGCGCTGCTGATCAACCAGTTCGTCTCGACCATGATCGCCGCCGTGTTCCTGCCCACCGTGGGCGAATACGGCTATGCGACCATGTTCTTTGGCTGGGCAGGCTGCACCTTGCTGTACTTCCTGACCGCCACCTTCCTGCTGCCCGAGACCAAGGGCAAGACGCTGGAAGAAATCGAAGCGCACTTCGCCCGGCGATGAGCCCCCAGCCCCTCCTCAGGCGGGGCTCAGGCACGCCTCCAGGGTCAGTTCCAGCAGCGGGAAGTGACCCGTTTCCACCTTGCAGAACTCCGCCTGCGGGAAAATCACCTCCCAGATCTTGCGATCCTGTTCGGCATCGATCATCGGATCGTAGGCGCCGAACAGCACCGACACCGGGCCTTCGAACGGGCTGCGCAGCGGCGTATGGTCGCGCACCGAGAAATCATCCGACGTCGCCACCGAGGTCGGTCCATCGAACGCGCCCGGCTGCTGGATCAGTTCCGCGAACGAACGCGCCGCATCCGGACCGGCGTTGGGGCCGAAATACAGCGCCGTCACATCCGGCAGCAGCGACAAGGCGCCGAATACGTCCCAGAAGCGCGGACGGCCCGGATCTTCCTCGTACATGGCCAACGCCATGGCCAGCTTGCCCGCATGCTCATGATCGGTGTGCACACGGAAGGCGCGGCGCGCCAGGCGCAGGGCGGCCTGCTCCGGGTTGAAGGTCGGCGCCAGCAGCACGATATTTTTGACCAGTTCCGGCACGGTGCGCGCCAGATGCACCGCCAGGTGGGCGCCGAACGAGCTGGCCATCACCGTCAGCGGCGCGCCGGCCTGCCCGGCCACGCGGCGGAACTCGGTCACGGTGGAATTCAGCAGGTCCAGATACGGCCCCTCGGCGCACGGCCGGATCACCGGCTGGTGCCACCAGTGCACATGCGTCGCTTCCGGATAACGCGCGCGCTCGAAGACCGGACCCAGCCCCGGACCGCCGTGCAGATAAAAAACCGATGGTGCAGCCATGTTCTCTCCTCAAAATGTAGCGGCTATTATAAATATTGTTGGTTGACATTGCCTAAATCCCGCCGCAAGATTTACGGATGAAAAAATTCCTCTTTGCCATGTCTCTGCTGCTGGCTGCAGCGTCCCAGGCCCAGGTCTTGTCGGTGCGCGACCAGGCCACCGTCGTCAATGAACTGCTGGCGGACCGCTTCGAGCACTTGCTGCCGGCCGCCATGGAGCAGACCGGCATCGACATGTGGGTGGTGGTGGCACGCGAGTACAACGAAGACCCGGTGCTGAAGACCATGCTGCCGGCCGAATGGCTGAACGCCCGCCGCCGCACCATCCTGGTGTTTTACCGCGACGGCAAGAGCGGCAAGGTGGAACGCCTGGCCGTGGCGCGCTACAACGTCGGCAAGAGCATCACCGCCGCCTGGGACATGAAAAAATTCCCCGACCAGTGGGCCGCGCTGGTGGACATCATCAAGCAACGCAACCCGGTCAAGATCGCGCTGAACACCTCGGCCAACTTCGGCCACGCGGACGGCATCGACCATACCGAATACACCGAACTGCTGGCCGCGCTGCCGGCCGACTACAAGCGCCGCGTGGTGTCGGCCGAGCCGCTGGCCGTGCGCTGGCTGGAGACCCGTACCGAAAGGGAAATGCAGATCTACCCGCAACTGGTCAACGCCACCCACAAGATCATCGAGGAAGGCTTTTCCGAGCGCGTGATCACCCCCGGCATCACCACCGCCGACGACGTGGTGTGGTGGTTCCGCCAGAAGATCCGCGATCTCGGTTATGACACCTGGTTCCATCCGTCGGTGGAGATCCAGCGCCAGGGCAAGGGCCTGGCCAATCCCGACATCATCATCCCCGGCGACCTGCTGCACGTGGACATCGGCATCACCTATTTGCGTCTGAACACCGACATCCAGCAGCACGCCTACGTACTGAAGCCGGGCGAGACGGCCGCGCCGAAAGCGCTGGTGCAAGCCTTTGCCAACGCCAACCGCGTGCAGGACATCCTGCTGTCGCAGTTTCAGCAAGGCCGCAGCGGCAACCAGATGTTGGCGGCCGCGCTCAGGCAGGCCACGGCGGAAAACCTGCAGCCGACCATCTACACGCATCCGATCGGCTACCACGGCCATGCGGCCGGGCCGGCCATCGGCATGTGGGACATGCAGGGCGGCGTGCCCGGCACCGGCGATGAACAGCTGCGCTACCGCACCGCCTACTCGATCGAGCTGAACGCGGCCACCGCGATTCCTGGCTATCAGGAGCCGGTGCGCATCATGCTGGAAGAGGATGCCTATTTCGATGAAAGCGGCATCCGCTACATCAACGGCCGGCAAAAAGAGCTGCTGCTCCTGCCACGGCGCGCGCCAAACGTTGAATAGGAAAAACAAATAGTTCCTGCAAGCTCGGGAGTGCCATATCGCGGCGACATTTGCGATGATAGTGGTGGACGTCAGGTTCCAAAACGTCCCCTCTTCCAACCCCGACCAGGAGCAAACTTATGAACTCGTTTGTGGAAACGCTGTCCCCGGCAGCGCGCAATCATGCGGAAGCCCGCATCGATTACTACACCGACCTGACCCAGGCGGTGCTGCACTCCCTGCGCCAGCTGACCGAGGCCAATGTGCAGTTCAGCCGCGAATGGCTGGACGATTCCACCAGCGCCCTGCGCACCGCGCTGCTGACGCCGCCATCCGAACGCACCGCCGACGCCGCACCGAAGGCGGCCGAGGCGACGCTGCACAAGCTGCAGGCTTACCATCAGAAGCTGGCGCAGGTGGCCAGCGAATTCCAGAATGAGCTGACCAAGGTGGCCCAGGAGCGCGTGCCGCAGACCGCGCGCACCGCGGGCGAGCTGGCCGATGCCGGCCGGCAGGCCGCCAGCCAGCATCTGACCGAGGAAAGCAACCGCTTCGCCAACCTCGCCAGCCAGAACAACGCGATGCCGCAAGCGGCGTCGATGCAGAGCGCGCCCGAAGGCAACCAGGGCTAAGCCATCACGGACCGCCGTTGCCGCCGACGGCGCCGTACACCTGGCCGGTGGCATAGCTGGATTCGTTCGACGCCAGCAGCACATAGACCGCCGCCAGCTCGGCCGGCTGGCCTGGCCGCTTCATCGGCGTATCCTCGCCAAACTTGGGCAGCTTGTCGGCCGGCTGCCCGCCCGTCACCTGTAGCGGCGTCCAGAACGGCCCGGGCGCCACCGCGTTCACCCGTATCCCTTTCGGCGCCAACTGCTTGGCCAGGCCCTTGGTGAAAATCATGATCGCGCCCTTGGTGGCCGCGTAATCGATGATGTTTTCGCCGGGATTGTAGGCGTTGACCGAGGACGTGTTGATGATCGTCGAACCCGGCTTCATCAGCGGGATGGCCGCCTTGGTGATCCAGAACATCGCATACACATTGGTCTTGAAGGTCTCGTCGAACTGCTCGGTCGAGATGTCCAGGATGGAATCGCGCGAGAACTGGCGCGCGGCATTGTTGACCAGGATATCGAGCCCGCCCAGTTGCTGCACGGCGTCGGCCACCAGCTTCTTGCAGAACGCCTCGTCCTTGATATCGCCCGGAATCGTCACCGCCTTGCGGCCCTCGGCACGTATCAGCTCGGCCACTTCGCGCGCATCGGGTTCTTCCGCCGGCAGGTAATTGATCGCCACATCGGCGCCCTCGCGCGCATAGGCGATGGCGGCGGCGCGGCCGATGCCGGAATCGCCGCCCGTGATCAGCGCCTTGCGGCCCTTCAGACGGCCGGAGCCCTTGTAGCTGGTTTCGCCGTGGTCGGGGCGCGGCGACATCTTGCTGGTCAGGCCCGGCCAGGGCTGCTGCTGCTTGGGAAACGGCGGCTTGGGATAGGCCGTGGTGGGATCTTTCGGCGGCTGATCGGGCTTGCCCTCGCTGCCCTGCTGCGCGCCGGCCGGCGCCATCGCCGCACCGAGCACGCCGGTGGCGGCGGCGCCGACCAGCAGGCGGCGCGAATGATTGAATGTATCCATGGATGGTCCTTTCCTGAGGAAGAACGGCCATGATTCCAACATCCGCCGCCGCACACTGTGCGCCAGTACGCTTTACAGGAAACGCTCCGGAATATCTTTCGCGAACGGATACATCGAAAAATACGGCTTGGCCTCGTCCAGCACCTGCTTGACCGACGGCCGCGTCACCAGCCGTTCGAAATAGCTCTGCAGGTGATGGTATTCCTCCGGAAACGGCAGCAGCGTATGGGCGTAGAACAGCGCGGGCGCGGCGGCGCAGTCGGCCAGGCTGAACGCTTCACCGCACATCCAGCTGCGTGTGGCCATGCGCCTCTCGATCATCTTGTAGGCCGTCTTCAGCTTGGTGCGCTCCTTGGTCTGGTCGCACATCATGCCGGTCAGATGGGCGTTGACGATGGTCTGCATCGGCTCCTGCACATAATTGTCGAAGAAGCGGTCCCACAGGCGCACGTCCAGCGCGTCGTCGCGGTTTTGCGGGATCATCAGCTGGGCGCCGGGGTGGTGCTGGTCGAGGTACTCGATGATGATCGACGTTTCCGGCACGTCGCGCAGCGGCGTGTGGTCGCGCAGCACCGGGAATTTGCACAGCGGCCAGATCGATTCCAGCTCGGCGCGGTCGGCTTCCTCGCCGAGATTGATGATGCGCTTTTCAAACTGGGTGCCGTTCTCATACAGCGCGATCAGTACCTTGTGACAGAACGAGGCCAGCGGGTGGTAATACAAAGTCAGCGACATAGGCAGCTCCAGAGTGCGCGGCAGCGCCGCGTGATACCAAAGATTCCAGCAAATGATACTTCAGACACGCCGATAGCGTTACATCATATTTATTGGGAAACTTCCCGCCGTCCAGAGCCGGGCACAAGGCGCCGGCGGACCTTCAGAACGGGAAAATACCACCATGCGCTACGCCATCCTCCTGACCATCGTCTCCATCTGTGCTTTCCACAACAAGAGCTTTGCCGAAGACCGCTTCTCCGCCGGCGGCGGGCTGGCCTACGTGCCCGAATACGCGGGCGCCGACAAAAGCCGTTTCGTCCCGCTGCCCTTCCTCGAACGCACCTGGGACAACGGCGTATTTGCCAGCACGCGCCGCGGCATCGGCTGGGGCACCGTCGCCGACGGCGTCAGCCTGAGCGCCGCCCTCAGCTATGACGGCGGCCGCGAAGACCACAAGAAAAGCTACTTCTCCGGCTCCGACGCACTCAAAGGCATGGGCAAGATCGAAGGCGCGGCGCAGGCGGTGCTGAGCGCCGGCTACCAGCTCGGCGATGTCGGCCTCAGCTTCAGCACCAACCAGAACCTCAGCCACCGCGAATATGGCGCCACCTACACGCTGGGTGGGTCGATGTCCCTGTACGCCGGTGCCGCCGACCAGCTGGGGCTGGGCGTGTCGGCGCAATATGGCGACCGCAAGCACGCGCAGACCTGGTTTGGCGTAACCGCCGAGCAGAGCGCGCGCTCGGGCTACCGCCAGCACACGGCCGGTGCCGGCTTCGAAACGGTCACGGCCGGCCTGAACTGGATGCATACGCTGGATCGCAACTGGTCGGTACTGACCATGGTCGGCGTCACCCGCCTGAGCGGCGACGCCGCCGACAGCCCGCTCACCAAGCGCAAGACCACGCCGATGGTCGTCACCGGCATCAGCTACAAGTTCTAAAGGCGGATCTGGTGCCTTGCGGTATCATTGACCAAAACTCATGATTGATGCAATGCCGCTCTATTTTTCCGCTTTTCTTTTCCTGGCGCTTGCGCTGGTGTCGGTCTGGGCCTCGCCATTACGGCTGGGTCGGCGCGATGTGCCGCTGTGGCTGCTGTTGCTGGTCATGGCGATGGCCTGGGGCCTGGTCGGCGGCGTGGTGCAGCCGGCCGCCATCGCCGCGCTGGCGGTGCTGATCGCAACCGCCTACGGCACGGCGACGGCACAGGCCGCGCCGGCGCGTCTGGCGCTGGGCCTGCTGACCGCCGTGCTGGCGCTGGCGCTGGCCATGCACAAGCTGCCCGGCTTCCATAATCCCGTGCTGATCGATAAGGCTGTGATTTCGGCCGGCGGCGCGCCGTTCACCCTGTACGCCAACTTCGACAAGGGTACGGTGGGCTTGGTGCTGCTGGCCTTGCTGTCGCGGCGGGTGCGCTCGTGGACCGAACTGGGCCAGGTGCTGCTCCGGACGCTGCCGGTGCTGCTGGCCACCATCGTCGTCACGCTGGGACTGGCACTGGCGGTGGGGGCGGTGCACATCGACCTCAAATTGCCGGCGCAGACTGCCACATTTTTGATGGCCAACCTGCTGTTCACGGTGGTCGCCGAGGAAGCGTTTTTCCGCGGTTTCCTGCAGGCGCGGCTGGCGGCGGCGCTGACGCGCTTCGCCTGGGGGCCCTGGCTGGCCGCGCTGGTGTCGGCCCTGTTGTTTGGCGCGGTCCACCTCGGCGGCGGGCTGGCGTATGGCATACTGGCCAGTATCGCCGGCCTCGGCTACGCGATCGCCTACCTGCGTGCGCAGCGCATCGAGGCGGCGATCGCCGTCCACATCGCGTTGAACGCGGTGCATTTCATCGCTTTTAGTTACCCGTAAGGAAACACGGTGTCAGATACGCTTGCGTCCCGCACTTTACCGGGGGCCGTTGCCGGCCTCGTCGGCACCGCCACGGTGCTCGCCCTGCTCTATTTCGGCCGCGATGTGCTGATCCCGATCACCCTGGCGTTCATTCTCAGCTTTTTGCTGGCGCCTTTCGTGCGCGCGCTGCGCCACCTGGGACTCGGTCCGACCACATCGGTCTGCGCCAGCGTGCTGGTGGTGACGGTGTCGCTGGTGGCGATCGGCGCCGTGCTGGTGCAGCAGGTCGGCATGATGGGTGCCAGCCTGCCCAAGTACCAGGACACCATCGCCGCCAAGATCGAGATATTGAACGAGCTGACGCGCGGCACCATCGGCAGCCTGGGCGGTCCGGCCGGCGACCTGATCGACCACTTCACGCAGGAAAATGGCGCGGCGCCGCAACCGGTCCAGCTGGCCGATGGCACGGCGCGCATGCCGGTGCTGGTGGAAATCCACGAGCCGGCGCTGAAGCCATTCCAGCTGCTGGCCAAGGTGGCGGCGTCGGTCTGGCCGCCGCTGGAAACGGCCGGCATCGTGTTCGTGGTGCTGATCTTCGTGCTGCTCGAACATGAATCGCTGCGCGACCGCTTCATCCGCCTGGCCGGCGGCGGCGATTTGCGCGCGACCACACTGGCGGTCAACGATGCCGGTGAGCGGCTGTCGCGCTTCTTCATTTCGCAGTTTCTGGTGAACATCGCCACCGGCCTGGCGATCTGGCTGGGCCTGGCTTTGCTGGGCGTCGGCCAGGCGCCGCTGTGGGGCGCGATGACGGCCGTGCTGCGCTTCATACCCTACGTCGGCGTGTGGATGGCGGCGGTCTGCGCGACGGTGCTGGCGGCGGCGGTCGATCCGGGCTGGTCGCTGGCGCTGATGACGCTGGGCCTGTTCCTGGCGGTGGAAATCATCGTCGCCCAGACCATCGAACCCAAGTTGTACGGCCATACCACCGGCCTGTCGCCGCTGTCGGTGGTGGTGTCGGCGATCTTCTGGAGCTGGATCTGGGGCCCGGTCGGGCTCGTGCTGTCGACGCCGCTGACGCTGTGCCTGGTGGTGGCGGGACGCTACATCCGCGCGCTGAAGGTCCTGGAAATCATGTTCGGCGAACTGCCGGCGCTGACCATGCCGCAAAACTTCTACCAGCGCGCGCTGTCGGGCGACGCGCACGAAATCGTCACCAGCGCCAAGCGCTATATGCAGCACAAATCGCTGGCCGAATACTGCGATGGCGTGCTGCTGCCGGCCCTGCACCTGGCGAACTTCGACCTGAAAGACGCGGCCATCACCGCCGATGAGGAAGAAAAGGTCACGTCCTCCATCATTGCCGTGATCGAAGCCCTGAGCGGCAACCCGAAATGGTGGAAGAAGCGCAAGCGCAGCACCGTGCTGACCGGCGGCGGCATCGGCCGCGAGTTGCGCGAGAGCCGCATTTCCGACACCGGCAAATACCAGGGCTCCTTCGATGTGCCGGCCGGCAGCGTGGTGCTGAGCGTGCCGCTGGGTTCGCAATCGGCCGAACTGGCGACCGAAATCCTGGTGCGCATCCTGCGCGAGCAAAAAATCGACGCGCGCAGCCGCACCATGGACGAGCTGGCGGAACCGCCGCCACCGGGCGCCAGCCCGGAGCTGGTCTCGATCGTCTGCCTGGTCAGCGTCGATCCGCTGAACGACTGCGACAAAATGAGCGCCGCGCTGGAAAAAATGCGCGCGCGCCTGCCGCACTGCAAGCAATTCGCGCTGCTGCTGCCGAGCCCGTTCGAAAACCCCGACCTGAAAACCTGCGTCTTCCCGCTGGCCGACCACGTCTCGCGCTCCTACGACGACATCCTGCACGCCTGCCAGCTGACAATGAAATAAAATCGGGGTCAGGTCTTTCATTGCGTCACGATCTCAACCGTAGCGCACGCTACGGTTGAGATCGTGACGCAATGAAAGACCTGACCCCGGAATAAGGAGTTGAGATGGCGCAAAGATTGGTGGTGACTGGTCTGGTGCAGGGCGTGGGCTACCGCGCGTCGTTCGAACGGCAGGCGCTGAGGTTGGGTTTGCGCGGCTGGGTACGCAACCGGCGCGATGGCTCGGTGGAGGCTACCGTGGAGGGTGCGGCGCCGGCGCTGGAGGAGATTGTCGCCTGGGCGCGCAAGGGGCCGCCTTCGGCGCGCGTGGATCATGTCGCCGTGGAGGAGGCGGACAACGACGCCAGCGATTTCAGGGTGTTGCCGACGTTGTGAACCGCCGCAAGCGGCCGCCGTCAAAAGCTCTAGGTTAGCCCGCGAACAGAAGTTCCCGCCAGACGCCGTAAGCTTCGCTTATCAAACCACTACAAGGGGAGCAACCATGGAATCTGAACACGCCATCGCCGTCAGCCAGCTGATCAACCACGGCGACCGCAACCAGCGCGCGGAAATCGTCAACCAACTGCTCAACAACGTCAGCCCCGAGATGCTGACCTCGCTGGCGGGCAGCATCGGCGAATTCCTCAGCCCCGGCGGCAAGCCCTTCGTCACCGCCGATCAGGCCGAGCAGATCACGCCGGCCCAGCTCGAGGAAATCGCCGCCACGGCCGAGCAGCATCAACCCGGCATCGTCGACCAGCTGTTCGCCCCGCTGAGCTAGACGGTCATGGACACGCTGAGCCGTATTTTCCACCAGATTTTTCTTCCGGGACAATCTGAAGTGGATGTCGCCGCCGTGCTGAATGCCCGCCAGCAAGGCGTGCTGTTGAACTGGCGTGCCTCGATCGTCGATCTGCTGCAGTTGCTGGGGCTGGACAGCAGCCCGCAGGCACGCCAGCAGCTGGCGCAGGAACTGCACTATGCGGGCGATCCCGGCCGTCCGGCGCTGATGAACGCCTGGCTGCACCGCCAGGTGATGAACAAGCTGGCGCAGAACGGCGGCAAGGTGCCGCCCGATCTGAAGGATTAGTTGCTCAGCAGCTCGGGCTGCGCATGCACCACCGCGCTCTTGGGCACGCAGACGATGAAGCTGCTGCCCTTGCCCGCCTCCGACTTGATCTGCAGCGTGCTGTTGTGACGCAGCAGCACGTGCTTGACGATGGCCAGGCCCAGGCCGGTGCCCTGCGTCTCGCGCGAGCGGCTCTTGTCGACGCGGTAGAAGCGCTCGGTCAGGCGCGAGATGTGCTCGGGGCTGATGCCGATGCCGGTATCTTCCACCACGAACTTGACGCCGCCGTCGTACTCCCGCCACACCAGGTGGATGCGCCCGCCGGCCGGCGTGTAGCGCACCGCGTTCGACGCCAGGTTGCCGAACGCCGAATGCAGTTCCTCATACGAGCCGGTCACGTCCGGACCGCTGACTTCCATGGTGATCTCATGCTTGCCGGACGACAGCGCGCGCGCCTCGCGCAGCACCTGGTCCATCAGCTTGCGCACGTCCACCGGCTCGGGCCGCATCGGATAATCGACCGATTCCAGGCGCGACAGGGTCAGCATGTCCTCGATCAGGTGCTGCATGCGGTGGCCCTGCTCCGTCATCAGCTTCAGGTGGGCGGCGCGCGTGGCCGCGTCCAGCCCCTCCTGCGCGGCGATTTCCAGGAAGCCGACGATCACCGTCAGCGGCGTGCGCAATTCGTGCGAGGCGTTGGCGATGAAGTCGCGGCGCATTTCCTCGATGCGCTCGGTCTCGGTGGCGTCGTGCGTCACCAGGATCTGGCGGCGGTTCTCGAACGGGATGATGTGCACGATCAGCTTGCGCTCGCGGAAGCTGATGGTCAGCGGCTGGTCGTAACGGCCCAGGATGATGTAATCCATGAAGTCCGGGTTGCGCACCAGGTTGGTCACGCGCATGCCCTTGTCGCGCTCGTTGCTCAGGCCCAGATGCTGTTCCGCGGCCGGGTTGCACCACTCAAGGAACAGCACGTCGTCCATGATCACCACGCCGTCCGGCAGCAAATGCATGGCCTGGCGGAAGCGCGCCAGCCACTCGGTCAGCTCGGCCTGGTTTTTCTCGTCGTCGCGGCGCATGCGGTACAGGCGCGAGAAGATGTTGGTCCACTCGCCCCAGCCATCCGGCAGCTTGGCGCTTTGCGGATCGTCCATCCAGTTGCTGAGCTGGTACAGATACGACAGCTGCACGAACACCAGCGCCATCATGCAGATGAGCGCCAGCACCAGGCCACTCTTCCAGCCGAACATCCAGCCCGCCACCCAGCAGCCCGCCAGGATGATGGCGGTGCGTAAGGCGGCCGGTACCCAGAATACCAGTTTCGGATTCATAGACAGCAGACTTAGGTTTTTTCCGACAGCATGTAGCCGACGCTACGCACGGTTTTGATCAGATGCTCGGCTTCCTTCAGCGCCTTGCGCAGACGCAACACGTGGACGTCGACGGTGCGTTCCTCGATCACCACGTGGTCGCCCCACACCTTGTCCAGCAGCTGGCTGCGCGAGAACACGCGTTCCGGATGCGCCAGCAGGAATTTCAGCAGCTTGTATTCGGCATGGCCGATGTCGATCTTGCTCTCGTCCATGGTGACGGTGCAGCTGACCGGGTCGAGCGCGATATTGGCGGCGCGCATCACCGATTGCGCGTGCTCGGGCGCCTTGCGCCGCAGCAGCGCCTTGGCGCGCGCCAGCAGCTCGCGCGGCGAGAACGGCTTGGTGACGTAATCGTCGGCGCCGGTGTTGAGGCCGGCCAGCTTGTCCTCTTCCATGCTCTTGGCGGTCAGCATGATCACCGGGATGTCGTTGAACTGGCGGTCGGCGCGGATGCGCGCCAGCAGCCGGATGCCGGTCGAGTCCGGCAACATCCAGTCCAGCAGGATCAGCTGCGGGGTCTTGCTCTGGATGAAGTCCCAGGCCTCGCCCGCGCTTTGGACGGCGCAGCAGTTCCAGCCTGCCTCGCGCAGCGAAAACGTCACCAGCTCGACGATGGCCGGTTCGTCTTCGACGATCAATACGGTAGTTTTATCGGATGCCATGTATCTCTTGTTTTATTCAGCTTGCTCAGGCTCGCCCGTGTGCGCGGACTTGCTGTGGCGGATGTCCTTGCCCTCGACGACGTAGATCACGTATTCCGCAATGTTCTTGGCGTGGTCGCCGATGCGTTCGATCGCCTTGGCCACCCACAGCGTATCCAGCGCGGCCGAGATGGTGCGCGGATCTTCCATCATGAAGGTGATCAGGTTGCGCATGATCGAGCGGAATTCGTGGTCGATCACGGCATCCTGGGCAATCAGCTGCAGTGCCTGCTTGCCGTCGTTGCGGGCGAAGGCATCCAGCGCGTCGTGCAGCAGGTCGCTGGTGTTGTTGGCGATGTTGCGCACCATTTCATAGTGGTTGACCGTCACCGCGCCGCGCGCGTGCAGCGCCTTGGCGGTGCGGGCGATCTTGGTGGCCTCGTCGCCGATGCGCTCGAGGTCGGTGATGACCTTGATCGTGGCCATGATGGTGCGCAGGTCGTTGGCGGCCGGCTGGCGGCGCACGATCAGGTGGCTGCAGGCGTCGTCCAGCGACACTTCCAGCTGGTTGACGGCGTCGTCCTCGCGCATCACGCGGTCGGCGCGCTCGGCGTTGCCGATGCGGAAGCAGGTCATGGCGTCGAGGAACTGGGTCTCGACGATGCCGCCCATCAGCAGCACCTTGCTGCGGATGGCTTCGAGTTCGTTGTCGTACTGCTTGGATGAATGCTCACCGATCATGCTGCTCTCCGATTGCGAATTGGTATTATAAGGTTGATCAGCCGAAACGGCCGGTGATGTAATCCTGGGTTTCCTTGCGGGCCGGATTCATGAAGATCTGGTCGGTCTCGCCGAACTCCACCAGCTCGCCCAGGTACATATAGGCGGTGTAGTCCGAGCAACGGGCCGCCTGCTGCATGTTGTGGGTGACGATGGCGATGGTGTAATCCTGCTTCAGCTCGCTGATCAGCTCTTCCACCTTCGAGGTCGAGATCGGGTCCAGCGCCGAGGTCGGCTCGTCCAGCAGCAGCACGTCGGGCTTGACCGCCACGCCGCGGGCGATGCACAGACGCTGCTGCTGGCCGCCGGACAGCGACAGGCCGCTCTTGCTCAGCTTGTCCTTGACCTCGGTCCACAGCGCGGCCTTCTTCAGCGCCCATTCGACGCGCTCGTCCATCTCGCCTTTCGACAGGTCTTCGTACAGGCGCACGCCGAAGGCGATGTTGTCGTAGATCGACATCGGGAACGGGGTCGGCTTCTGGAACACCATGCCGACCTTGGCGCGCAACATGTTCAGATCCTGGCCGTCTTCCAGGATGTTACGGCCGCGGTACAGGATGGAACCTTCGGCGCGCTGGCCCGGGTAGAGGTCGTACATGCGGTTCAGCGTGCGCAGCAGCGTCGATTTGCCGCAGCCCGACGGGCCGATGAAGGCCGTCACCTGGCGCTCATGGATGTCCAGGCTGACGTTGTGCAGGCTCTGGGTCTTACCGTAGAAAAAATTCAGACCCGAAATCTCGATGGTTTTGCGTTTGCCGGCATTCATGGTGGCGGTGTTCTCTTGGCTCAGTTGCGTATTCATTGGATGGATTCGCTTATCAATTAGTTCGGTGCTTTTTGGGCAAACAGGGTGCGCGAGATGATGTTCAGCGCGAGCACGCTGAAGGTCACCAGCAGCGCGCCGCCCCAGGCCAGTTCGCGCCAGTTGTCGTACGGGCTCATGGCGAAGCCGTAGATCACCACCGGCAGGTTGGCCATCGGCGCGTTCATGTCGGCGCTGAAGAACTGGTTGTTCAGGGCGGTGAACAACAGCGGCGCGGTTTCGCCCGAGATACGGGCCACGGCCAGCAGCACGCCGGTGATCACACCGGCCTTGACCGCGCGCAGACGCACCATCATCGCCACCTTCCAGCGCGGCGCGCCCAGCGCGAACGCGGCTTCCAGCAGGCTGTTCGGCACCAGGCGCAGCATGTTGTCGGTGGTGCGCACCACCACCGGCACGGCGATCAGCGCCAGCGCGATGGAACCGGCATAACCGGAATAGTGCTTGGCGGTGGCCACATACATGGCCCAGACGAACATGCCGATCACGATCGACGGCGCCGACAGCATGATGTCGGTGACGAAGCGGGTCACGGAGGCGACCTTGTTCTCGTTGCCGTACTCGGCCAGATAGATGCCGGCCAGGATGCCGATCGGGGTCGAAATCAGGGTCGACAGGGTGACGATCATCAGGCTGCCGACGATCGCATTCATCAGGCCGCCGCCCTCGCTGCCCGGCGCCGGCGTGGTCTGGGTGAACATGTGCAGGCTCAGCGCGCCGAAGCCCTTGACGGCCAGCGTGATCAGGATCCAGGCCAGCACGATCAGGCCGATCGCCATGCCCAGCACCGACAGCGCGATGCCGATGCGGTGCGTCATCAAACGCTTGCGATAAACCGGATTCATCGCGGCTTTTTCAGTGGTTGCGCTCATTACTTGGTGCCTTCCTTGCGAGACATGCCAGCCAACATCAGCTTGGCTGCGGACAGAACGATAAAGGTGATCACGAACAGGATCAGCGCCAGCGCGAACAGCGACGAGGTGTGCAGCGGCGTGTCCGATTCGGCGAATTCATTGGCCAGGGTCGAGGCGATCGAGTTGCCCGGTGCGAACAGCGACATCGACAGCTTGTTGGCGTTGCCGATCACGAAGGTGACGGCCATGGTTTCCCCCAGCGCGCGGCCCAGGCCCAGCATGACGCCGCCGACCACGCCGGTCTTGGTGTACGGCAGCACGATCTTGCGCACCACTTCCCAGCGGGTACAGCCCAGGCCGTACGCCGATTCCTTCAGCACGGCCGGCACGATCTCGAACACGTCGCGCATCACCGAGGAGATGAACGGGATGATCATCACGGCCAGGATCAGCGCGGCGGTCAGGATGCCGATGCCCATCGTCGGTCCCTGGAACAGCTCGCCGATCAGCGGCAGGTGGCCGAGGGTATTCTTCAGCAGCGGTTGCACGTAGTCGCCGAACAGCGGCGCGAACACGAACAGGCCCCACATGCCGTAAATGATGGACGGGATGCCGGCCAGCAGTTCCACCGCGGTGCCCAGCGGACGGCGCAGCGACGGCGGGCAGATCTCGGTCAGGAACAGCGCGATGCCGAACGACACCGGGAAGGCGATCAGCAGCGCGATGCCGGAGGTGGCCAGGGTGCCGACGATGGCGATCAGCGCGCCGTACTGGTCGTTGACAGGATCCCATTCGACCGTGGAGATGAAGCCGGGGCCGAATTCCTTGAACGCCGGCCAGGCGCCGACCATCAGCGAAATGATAATACCGAGCAGGACCGCCAGCACCGACAAGGCGAACAGCATGGTGGTCTTGTGGAAGAAGAAATCCTGGATACGCTGCTTGCGCATCACCCGCAGCATGTTCTGCATTGCGGCCTGGTCGGCCGCGCTCACGGCGTGGTTGCTGGATGTGGCCAAGGCCGGCTCCGATTTGGATAGTGGCGAGGAAGTGATATCTGCGCTCATATTGTTGTCTCGATGATGTAAGCTAGCCTGCGGGTCCCGGCCGGGAGCCGCAGGCTAACCCCCTCGCCGCCGCGACTGCTGGCGGCGAAGGGAATCAGGGATTAGTAGATGGCCTTGCCCGCAGCGTCTTTCAGGTTGGCTTTCCAGGAATCCTGCACCAGCTTGACAACGTTGGCTGGCAGTGGAACGTAGTCCAGTTCGGTGGCAGCGGCGCCGCCGTTCTTGAAGGCCCAGTCGAAGAACTTCACGACTTCCTTGCCCTTGGCAGCGTCAGCCTGCACCTTGTGCATCAGGATGAACGACACGCCGGTGATCGGCCACGAGTTTTTGCCGGCCTGGTCGGTCAGCACCACGCCGAAGCCCGGGGTCTTGGTCCACTCGGCGTTCGAGGCGGCGGCCTTGAAGAACTCGTCGTCCGGCTGCAGGAAGTTGCCGTCCTTGTTCTTCAGCTGGGTGTGGGTCATCTTGTTCTTCTTGGCGTAGGCCCATTCGACGTAGCCGATCGAGCCTTTGATGCGCTGCACGTTGGCGGCCACGCCTTCGTTGCCCTTGCCGCCCACGCCGACGATCCATTTCACCGCGGTCGATGCGCCGATCTTGGTCTTGAATTCGGCATTGGTCTTCGACAGGAAGTCGGTGAACAGGAACGAGGTGCCGGAACCGTCGGCGCGGTGCACCACGGTGATTTCGTCGGCCGGCAGTTTCACGCCCGGGTTCAGGGCGGTGATCGCCTGGTCATTCCACTTGGTGATCTTGCCCAGGTAGATGTCGGCCACGACCGGACCGGTCAGCTTCAGCTGGCCTGGGTTGACGCCGTCGATGTTCACCACGGTCACCACGCCGCCCATGATGGCCGGGAACTGGGTCAGGCCTTCCTTGTCCAGTTCCTCGGCTGCCAGCGGCATGTCCGAAGCGCCGAAGTCGACGGTCTTGGCCTTGATTTGCTTGATGCCGGCGCCCGAACCGACCGACTGGTAGTTCAGACCGTTGCCGGTGGATGCTTTGTACGTCTCGGCCCACTTGGCGTAGATCGGGTAGGGGAAGGTCGCGCCGGCGCCGGTCATATCGGCGGCGGTGGCAGCCGACGAGAAGGCCATGACAGCCGCTGCGCCTACCATCAGGGAAGAGATCATTTGTTTCAGTCGCATTTCAAGTCCTTTGTTATGACAGGTTAGGATGCTGCGCAGTGTAACGGTCGTTTATGACAGCTTTATGACATGGCCAAAATATCTTAAAAATATTCTTTCCAGCCCTGCTCCCTCTGTAAACATGCGGTCTTGCCGCGCCATGTTACGCCGCCTTGTCATAATTCGGCGCGATTTATGACATGCTTTGTCACGGTGTTGTCATATTTCCTCTTTACACTGTTGCAATCATTCTTGGCTAAACGCGCTAGAATGGAGTGACCTGCAAAGTGATTAAAAAGACATGAAGCCTGACTTGCATGCGGAAGTAAATAAGAACTCGGCTTTTCTGGACCGGGAACTGTCGCAACTGATGTTCAACCGCCGGGTGCTGGCGCAAGCCGAAGATAAAAGCATTCCCTTATTAGAGCGTCTGCGTTACCTGTGCATCTGCAGCAGCAACCTCGACGAATTTTTTGAAGTGCGCGTGGCCAGCCTGCTGGCGGCCGGCGCGGTGGACGGCTCGCTGGCCAGCCACCCGGCCCTGGTGGCCACCCTGTCCCGGGTCAGCCAGGAGTGCCACGAGCTGGTGGCGCACCAATATGGCATCCTCAACAACGAAATCCTGCCGGAGATGGCCGTCAACGGCATCCACCTGGTGCGCCACAACGAGCGCAATGAAGCGCAGCGCGCCTGGGTCAAGGAATATTTCGACACCGAGGTGCGCCCGCTGCTGACGCCGATCGGCCTCGACCCGGCCCACCCGTTTCCGCAGGTGGTGAACAAGAGCCTGAATTTCATCGTCTCGCTGACCGGCAAGGACGCCTTCGGCCGCGGCACCGGCATCGCCATCGTCAAGGCGCCGCGCGTGTTGCCGCGCGTGATCCGCCTGCCCGACCACCTGTCGAAAAGCGGCGGCATCTCGTTCTGTCTGCTGTCCTCGGTGATCCACGCGCATATCTCCGACCTGTTCGCCGGCCGCGAGGTGATCGGCTATTCGCAGTTCCGCGTCACCCGCGACAGCGACCTGTGGGTGGACGAGGACGAGGTGAAGAATCTGCGCCAGGCGCTCAAGGGCGAACTGGTCGGCCGCCAGTTCGGCGCCTCGGTACGGCTGGAAGTGGCCAAGAACTGCCCGCCCGAGCTGTCGCAATTCCTGCTCGACCAGTTCGGCCTGCACCAGAGCCGGCTGTATGCGGTCAACGGCCCGGTGAACCTGGTGCGCCTGAACGAGATCATGGATCACGTCAACAACCCGGCGCTGCGCTTCCCGCCGTTCTTCCCCGGCGTGGCGCACAAGACCACCAGCCAGGATATTTTTGCGGCCCTGCGTGAAAACGATATCCTGCTGCACCATCCTTATCAGTCGTTCCAGACGGTGATCGATTTCATCCGCGCCGCCGCGCACGACCCCAATGTGGTGGCGATCAAGCAGACGATTTACCGCACCGGCATGAACTCGGACCTGATGGAGTCGCTGATCGCCGCCGCCAGGGCCGGCAAGGAAGTCACGGTCATTGTCGAACTCAAGGCGCGCTTCGACGAGGAAGCCAACATCAACTGGGCCGACAAGCTGGAACAGGCCGGCGCCCAGGTGGTGTATGGCGTGGTCGGCCTGAAGACCCACGCCAAGGTGGCGCTGGTGATACGCCGCGAGGACAACAAGCTGCGCTACTACGCCCATCTCGGCACCGGCAACTACCACCCGACCACCACCAAGTTCTACACCGACTTCGGCCTGCTGACCTGCCACCCCGGCATCAGCCAGGAGGTCAACGAAGTGTTCATCCACCTGACCTCGCTGACCAAGCCGCACCGGCTGACGCACCTGTGGCTGGCGCCGTTCGCGCTGCAGAACGAGATCATCAAGGCGATCCGCAACGAGGCGCGCATCGCGCGCGCGGGACGTCCGGGGCGGATTATTGTTAAAATCAATGCACTGGTGGACGAATCGGTGATCCGCGCGCTGTACGCGGCATCGAAGGATGGCGTGAAGATCGACCTGATCGTGCGCGGCGCCTGCACCCTCAAGCCCGGCGTGCCGGGCCTGTCGGAAAACATCAAGGTGCGCTCCATCATCGGCCGCTTCCTGGAACACAGCCGCATCTATTACTTCCGCAACGACCTGGCGCACGACACCTACCTGGCCAGCGCGGACTGGATGAGCCGCAACCTGTTCCGCCGGATCGAAGTCGCCTTCCCGGTGCTGGACAAGGCGCTGAAACGGCGGGTGATGGCCGAAGGCCTGACCCCGTATTTGAAGGACAATATGAATGCCTGGGAACTGGAAGCGGACGGCCACTACCAGCGCCGCAAGGCGCGCGGCAAGCAGGCCGCGTTCAGCGCCCAGCAGCACCTGATGGACACGCTGGGCACGCCGCAAAGCCATCTGGGGGAATGAGCACCGGCGCGCCGGGAGGTGCGCGGTGGGGATCTGTTTTCAAATGTGTCTGAGATAGAAGCCAGGAGAAAAACATGGATCTCATTTTATGGCGGCATGCGGAGGCGGAAGACGCCGCTCCCGGCATGACCGATCTGGAACGGGCGCTGACCGGCAAGGGCCAGAAGCAGGCGCGCCGCATGGGGCAATGGCTGAACACGCAGCTGCCGGACAGCTGCAAGATTCTGTCCAGCCCGGCGGTGCGCACGCTGCAGACGGTGGAAGCGCTGAACCGCAAATTCAAGATCCACACCGATCTGGCGCCGGGCGCCGATCCGGCCGACATCCTCAAGGCCGTCAACTGGCCGGGCAACAAGGATACCGTGCTGGTGGTCGGCCATCAGCCGACGCTGGGCCAGGTCGCCGCCATGCTGCTGACCGGCGACGATCTGGAATGGGACATCCGCAAGGCCAGCGCCTGGTGGTTCGCCCAGCGCGATCCTGGCGACGCCGCCAGTGTCTATCTGAAAGCCGTGATGGCCGCCGACCTGGTGGTGAAATAGGCTTGTAAAGCCACTCGCATCTGCTAAAGTTTAATTGCATCAACTGCGAGTGGGAGGCCATCATGATGTTCAGCTTACTCACGATGGGCATCTTTGGAGGCATGATCGCCCTGGTTGTTTATGAGCTGGTGCAGGAAACGCGCGGCAGCAAAGACAGACTCATCGACCGCTATCACGAATAGCACTCTGCTTCATCCGAAGCCTACGGCGCCAGCGGCGTGTCCCCAAGGACCACGCCACTCGCGCCGTTCACCGTTTACACGCCGGTCTTGAACTTGGTGTAGATGCGGGTGATGTTGCGGCGGATGTCGGCCGGCACCGCTTCAGGCGGGGTCATGCGTTTCTTGTCCTCCTCGGACAAAAACACCGTCTTGTTGCCGGCGATATCCTTGCGCACCAACTTGACGCTGGCCGCGTTCGGATTGGCGTAAAACACCTTGTTGGTCAGGCTGGCGTGCACCTCCGGACGCATGATGTAGTTGATCCACAGGTGCGCATTGTTCGGGTGCGGCGCGTCGGCCGGGATCGCCATGGTGTCGAACACCAGCGCGGCCGAGGTCTTCGGCACCAGCACCTCGATCACATTGCCGTTCTTGGCGTCGATCGCGCGCTGACGCGCGATGTTGATGTCGCCCGACCAGCCCAGCGCCACGCACACGGCGCCATTGGCCATGTCATTGATGTAGCCGGACGAACTGAACAAGGTCACATACGGGCGGATCGCCTGCAGCACCTTGGCCGCCTCGGCGTAATCGGCGGCGTTCTTCGAGAAGGCCGGCTTGCCGGCATAAATCAGCGCCGGCGGCAGCACCTCGGACGGCGAGTCGAGGAAGGAAATACCGCACGATTTCAGCTTGGCGGCGTATTTCGGATTGAACACCAGTTCCCAGGCGTTGTCCGGCATCGGCATGCCGCCCAGCGCCGCCTTCACCTTGTTGACGTTGATGCCGACCGTGGTGTAGCCCCACAGCCAGTCCACCAGGTAATCGTTGCCCGGATCGATGTTGGCCAGCTTGGCCTGGATCGCCGGATCGAGGTTCTTCAGATTCGGCAGCTTGGACTTGTCCAGCTTGCGCAGCAGCTTGCCATCGATCTGCAGACGCGCCCATTGCGCGGTCGGCACCACGATGTCGTAGCCGGATTTGCCGGCCACCAGCTTGGAGTTCAGGATTTCGTTGTTATCGAACAGGTCGTAACGGACCTTGATGCCGGTTTCTTTTTCAAAATTCTTAACCGTATCCTCGGCGATATAGTCCGACCAGTTATAGATATTGAGGACTTTTTCCTCTTGCGCCTGGGCTGCAGCCTGCCCCGCGCTTACCATCAAACCGGCCGCCAACAGCGCCGCGCCAACGAACTTCCCTGCCATAACACCTCCGAGATGGGATTCAATCACAAGCCGTGATGATCGGGCATAGCCGGTCCGGATGCAAGGAAATTCCTGAGAAATCTCAGCCCAGAATATCGAACAGGCTGCCGGCACCGGTGCCGTTGATGGCGCTGCCGCCGCCGGCCTGGGCCTGGGCGGTGTAGAACGCCGCCAGCGCGTTGGCCTGCGCCGTCAACGCCTTACTGAGCGCGGCGCGCTTGTGGTTGACGCTGGTGATGTCGTTGCTGGTCAGCGTGGTTTCCTTGGCCAGCACGCTGCTGCTCGAGGTCAGCGACGCGGCCTTGGCCGCCATCAGGTCGGCGATGCCCTTGCCGTCGTTGGTGAACAGCTTGCCGACCGCCGCCGAATCCTTGCTCAGCGCCGCCTGCAGCTTGCTGTCGTCGATCACCATGTTGCCGTTCTTGTCCTGGGTGACGCCGGCCGCGGCCAGCGCGGTGGTCGACACCAGCCCGCCGCCGGTCTTCAGCAGCATGCCCATGGCATTGGCGGCCTGGGTCATGGCGGTGTCGGACTTCAGATCGCCTTTCTGCAAGGCTTGCATCTTGGCGTTGAGGTCGTTATAGGCGGCGACGAAGGCTTTCAGGTTGTTGCCGATCTGGCTGGCATCCTGGGTGATGGTGACGTCGCTCTTGCCGGCCGCCACCAGGTTCAGCGTGGCGCCGGCGATGGCGCTGTCCTTGATGGTGTTGGAGGCGCTCCTGATTTCCTTGCCGCCGTCCACGCTCAGGATGGCGTCCTGCGCGGCCTGGGTCTGTTTCAGTTTCTGCGTGCCGTCCGGGTCGAAGGCCAGCAGGTTTTTCAACGCGGCGTCGCCGCTGACGCTGATGCGCATGCTGTTGGCGGCGCCGTCCGGGCCGACGATGGACAGCGATGCCTTGCCGTCGCTGTCCTTGACCACCTTGACGTCCATGCCGGCATCCTTGAACGCGGCGGCGATGCCGTCCAGCGTGTTGTTGCTGCTATCGATGGTGATGGTCTTGCTGGCGGCGTCACCCTGGGCAAACGGGCTGGCGGCGGTGCCGAAGTCGATCTTGACGGTCGTCAATGCGCCACCGCCGATCTTGCTGTCGGCGGCGGGGAAGGAATCGCTGGTCAGGAATTGGCCTTGGGCCAGTTGTTTGACCTCCACGGCGTAGCTGCCGGATTTGGCCGAGCCGGTGGAGGTGGCGGTCAATACCGACTTCGACGAGCTGCCGGCGCTGGTGCTCAGGCCGTTGCCCGACAGGGCGGCGGCGATGGACTGGAAGCTGGACAGCGCGCTCTGCAGCTGACCCAGCGCCGACAGCTTGGTCTGGTCCTTGGTCAGCATATCGTTCAGCTTGGACGCCCCGGTGTTTTGCTGGGACATAGTCTGCTGGACGCGATTGTAGACGTCGGTCGAGATCTGCGAGCTGTTGCTGCTGGTGGTGGAGGTAACGCTGGAAGTGGCCATGGTATCGTTTCCGACTTGGATAGTTTACATAATATGCAATATGAACAAACTATGCAAACTCAAGAACAAACCGGAAATCACCCCTTAATCCCAGTTTGGCAGGGACGAACCCAGGCTGGCGGCGGGCCGCGACCAGGCCATGGGCGCGCCATCGATGGTCACCGGCGGTTGCAGACGGCGCAGCGCTCCCCATTCGGTCCGCTCGAGCCGCGGCGCCAGGTCGGCCGCCCCGGCCGGCGCCAGCGTCAACGCGGATGCGCCCGACGGCGCCGGCGCGCCGCTCAGCCAGCGGGCCGTGCGGGCCAGCGATAGTCGGGCTTGCAACGGCTTGCCTTCCGCCAGTCGCGCGATCAGGCCGCGCACCACGGCGGCGGCCATCAGATAGCCGGTCGCATGGTCAAGCGCCTGCACCGGCAGGGGCACCGGCTGGTCCGCGCCCTGCTGCCGCATGCCGTGCTCGGCGATGCCGCAGCTCATCTGCACCAGGCTGTCGAAGCCGCGCCGGCCGGCCAGCGGACCGCTCCAGCCGTAAGCATTCAGCGCGACATCGATCAGGCCGGGGTTGTGCCGACGCCGGAACTGCGCCCCGAAGCCGAGCCGTTCCAGCGCGTCGGGACGGTAGCCATGCACCAGAATATCGGCCTGCGCCAGCAAGTCCTCGAACCTGGCGCGGTCCGCCGGCAGCCGCAGATCGAGTCGCGCGCAGCGCTTCCCCAGCGTGACTTCCGGAATGACGCCGGGTTCGTTCCAGCCGGGCGGATCGATGCGCAGCACGTCGGCGCCGTAGCCGGCCAGGAAGCGCGTCGCCACCGGGCCAGCCAGCACGCGCGTCAAATCCAGTACCTTCAATCCCGCCAGCGGACGCCCAGCCGTCCAGCGCCAGCCGCCCAGTGCAGCAGCCCCTGCCGCGCCGTTCCCGCGTGGGCGGGAATCCATGCTGGCTCTGCGCCGGGGTTCCATGGAGGTCAGATGCGGGAATGACATCGCGACCAGCGGTTCAGCGGCGACCGCCCTGCCCTGCGGATGCGCAGCCCATTCCGCCATCGACCGCATCGCCGCCGCACAGCCGCCCCGTGCGACCAGTGCCGCCTCCAGTTCGCCGCCTCGCCACTGCCGGACCGCGCGCGCCACCGCATCCCGATCGGCATCACACCCGAGCACCGCCAGCGCCGCCGCACGATGATGCGGCGCGTTGGTGTGCAGACGTATCCAGCCATCCGCCGCCGGATAATCGCCCGCCACCGCGTCCCACAGCGGCGCCAGCGTCCAGCCGACCGGGTGTATCGACCAGCCGAACCACAGCGACGCCAGCCGCCGGTCCACGCGCACCGCGCCCAGCGGATCGCCCTGCAGCCCCATCAAGTCGCGCACCGCCAGCGCCGCCGCAGCCACCGACGCCGCCGCCAGATCGGTAGTGGCGAAATACGACGGCAGATCGCCTTCGCCGACGAACGTCACCGCGTCCAGCGACGACGAAGGCAAGTCCAGCGCCGACCAGGCGGCATGCAGCAACTGACGGGAAGTGGCAGACATGGAAGCTCCAGTTAAGTTATGCTTGGCCGCAGCTTAGGACCGTGCGTCACTGAGCGTCAATCTTGACTTGAACCGTCAACATAGGAAGCGCCCATGGTCTGGATGACCGCCGCCGAAGCCCTGCACGTGCTGAATGTCCGCCCGCAAACGCTGTACGCCAGCGTCAGCCGCGGCAAGATCCGCGCGCGGCCTGACGCTGACGATCCGCGCCGCAGCCTCTACCACCGCGATGACGTGCTGCGCATGGCGCGCCGCGCCAATGGCCGGCGCAAGGTCGAAGCGGTCAGCACGCAGGCCATGCAATACGGCGACCCGGTGCTGCCTTCCGCCATTTCCACCGCCCTCGACGGCCGCCTGCTCTACCGCGGCCACGACGCCATCACGCTGGCCGACACCGCCAGCCTCGAGGATATCGCCGCACTGTTATGGCAATGCGATACCGCCGGCGGCGCGTCCGGCAACAACAGCGCCCCGGCCGGGGGCTGCGCTGCCGCCGCAGCTGGCTCACTCGTGACGGCGCGCACGGACACCTTCGCCGTGCAAGCCGTGCCCGCACCGTCCGCCCGCAGCGCGCTGGAAGACGGACTGCTGGCTCTGGCCCGACGCAGCGCCATCGACCCGCCCTCGCTGGGCCGACCGGTGGCCGACCTGCGCGTCGAAGCCGCGACTGTCGTCACCGCACTGGTCGACGCCATCGCCGGCCCGGCGGCAGCGCCGCACGCAGCCATCAGCCGCCGGCTGGCCGGGTGCTGGAACGCGCAGCCGCATGAAGACCTGCTGCGCCGCGCGCTGGTGCTGATGGCCGACCACGAACTGAACGCCTCTACCTTCGCCTGCCGGGTCGCCATCTCGACCGGCGCCTCGCTGGCGGCCGGCGTGCTGGCCGGCTTCACCACGCTGACCGGCCCGCTACACGGCGGCGCGGCCAGGGAATTCGCCCTGCTCGCCGCGCAGGCCCGACAAAGCGGTGCCGCGCAAGCCGTGCACGAATGGCTCGCCGACCGCCACGCTCTCCCCGGCTTCGGCCATCCGCTCTACCCCGATGGCGATCCGCGCGCCCAGGCCCTGATCAAATTGCTACCGAAAATGGAACCCTATGCATCCCTGGCCAGCGCCGCCGAACTGCAAGCCGGCGAACTGCCCAACATCGACTATGCCCTGTCGCTGCTGACGGCGAGTTGCGGCCTGCCGGACGAGGCGCCTTTCGTCTTGTTTGCTGTGGGGAGATGTGTCGGCTGGCTCGCGCATGCACTGGAGCAGGTGCAAGCCAACCGTCTGATCCGTCCGCGCGCCCGCTATACGGGGCCCGTCGGGATCAACGCAGGAATTTGTTGATGGTGGCCTGGGTGGCCAAATCCGGATTCATGAAAGTGAACCCGATCTTGAAATGATCACCGCTGAAGATGCAGTAATTCACCCGCGAACGGCAGGTCAGAATCTGCGCCCTGCCCTCGACGAACAACTCGAACGACACCATGCCGATATCACCGGTCGCCAGCTTGTGGTCGAAAGTGAGCGACAACCCGTTCGCGGTGAGGTCGATGGTGCGGCCCTGAAGCGGCGGCATGCCATCCATTACAACAACTGCTTTGGCACGCACGATCTTACGTGCGCCGGCCCTTTGATCAACTAACACTTTCCTATCCTTTGTTTCGCTAAGCACTTACTGATTACAACACAGAACAATACAACGTTATTGGATTTCGCGCAGCTTATTGAACGCATCATCGATCCGGTCAACAGCGATGATGGTCATGCCTTCAATCGCTTGCTTGGGCGCGTTGGCGGTGGGGATCATCGCCATCGAAAAACCCAGCTTGGCCGCCTCGCGCAGGCGCTCCTGCCCGCGCGGCGCCGGCCGGATCTCGCCCGCCAGCCCCACCTCGCCGAACACCACGAAGCCGCGCGGCAGCGCCTTGTTGCGCATCGACGAATTGATCGCCAACAGCACCGCCAGGTCGACCGCCGGCTCGGAAATCTTCACCCCGCCGACGGCATTGATGAACACGTCCTGATCGAAGGCGGCGATGCCCGCATGCCGGTGCAGCACCGCCAGCAGCATCGCCAGCCGGTTCTGCTCCAGGCCCACCGACAAACGGCGCGCGTTGGGCAGATGGCTGGCGTCCACCAGCGCCTGGATTTCCACCAGCAGCGGCCGGGTGCCTTCCTGCGTTACCATCACGCAGGAGCCGGGCACCTGGCTGTCGTGCTGCGACAGGAACAGCGCCGACGGATTCGACACGCCTTTCAGTCCCTTCTCCGTCATGGCGAACACGCCCAGCTCATTCACCGCACCAAAACGGTTCTTGATCGCCCGCACCAGGCGGAAGCTCGAATGACTGTCGCCCTCGAAATACAGCACCGTGTCGACGATGTGTTCCAGCACCCGCGGTCCGGCCAGCGCGCCTTCCTTGGTGACGTGACCGACCAGAATGATGGTCACGCCGGTCTGCTTGGCGGCACGGGTCAGCTGCGCCGCACATTCGCGCACCTGCGCCACCGAACCGGGCGCGGAACTCAGCGCGTCGGAATACAAGGTCTGGATCGAATCGATCACCGCCACTTCCGGCTTCAGATCGGCCAGCGTGGCGAGGATTTTCTCCAGCTGGATCTCGGCCTGCAGCTTGAGATCGCGCGCGTCGATGGCCAGCCGCTTGGCGCGCAGCGCGATCTGCGCGCCCGACTCCTCGCCCGACACATATAAAACCTTTTTCAGATGCGAGACATTGGCCAGCGCCTGCAGCAGCAGGGTCGACTTGCCGATGCCCGGATCGCCGCCGATCAGCACCACCCCGCCCGACACCAGGCCTCCGCCCAGCACGCGGTCGAACTCCTCGATACCGGTACCGAAGCGCGGCACGTCGATCGCATCGATATCGGCCAGCGACAGCACCGGCGCGGTCTGCGCCAGCGACAGGTGCGCCGGCTGCGAATAGCGGTTGTTGCCGCCGGTCTCGATCACCGATTCCACCATCGTATTCCACTGGTGGCAGGACGAGCATTGCCCGGTCCACTTGTTGGCGATGGCGCCGCAATCGGAACAGACGAAATTGGTTTTAGCCTTGGCCATGCGCTCAGCCCTCGACCACGGGCACGCGCGGCGCCAGGGCGCACATCAGCTCATAGCCGATGGTGCCGGCGGCATTGGCCACCTCGTCGATCGGCAGACCCTGCCCCCACAGCGTGACCTTGCTGCCGATGCGCGCCTGCGGCAGTTCGCTCAGGTCCACCGTCAGCATGTCCATCGACACGCGGCCGACCAGGCGGGTGCGCACGCCATCGACCAGCACCGGGGTGCCCAGCGGCGCCACGCGCGGATAGCCGTCGGCATAGCCGCAGGCCACCACGCCGATGCGCACCGGGCCTTCGGCCTGGAAGCGGCTGCCGTAGCCCACCACTTCGCCGGCGGCGACGTCCTGGATGCCGATGATCTCGCTGCTCAAGGTCATGGCCGGCCGCAGGCCGAATTCCTCGGCGCTGCCACCGCCCGGCGTGCCGCCGTACAGCATGATGCCGGGACGGATCCAGTCGTTTTGCAGACCGCGATGCAGCAGCACGGCGGCCGAATTCGACAGGCTGCGCTGGCCCGGCAGACCGGCCGCGCCCCGCTCGAAGCGGCGGATCTGCTCGGTGATCGGCAGCAGCGGATGGTCGATATCGTCGGCGTTGGCGAAGTGCGTCATCAGCGTGATGTCGCCGACGCAGGCGATCGCGCGCAGACGTGCGTGCGCGGCGGCATAGGCGTCCGGCGTGAAGCCCAGGCGGTTCATGCCGGTGTTCATTTTCAGATGCAGGTGAAAGCGGATGCCGCGCTCGGCCAGATCGTGCTGCGCCGCTTCCAGCCACTCCAGCTGATCGTCGCAATGCACCGCCGCCTGCAGCTCGTAACCGGCCATGGTGTGCAGGTCGGCCGGACTGAAGAAGCCCTCCAATAACAGGATCGGTTTTTTCCAACCCAGCTCGCGCAAGCGGACGGCATTATCGACCTCGATCAGCGCCAGGCCGTCGGCTTCGGCAAAGCCGCGCATGGCGCGCTCCAGGCCGTGGCCGTATCCATTGGCCTTCAACACGCCCCACGCCTTGGCGCCGGGGGATCTGGCCTTGGCCAGGGCCAGGTTGTGCTGCATGGAGGAGACGTGGATAGTGGCTAGGATGGGCCTCGGCATACGACAAATTCGGGTGAGTAAGGGAAACCGCTATTTTACCGCGTGAGGTCACAGCCGCGCTGCTCAATTCTTGGGGATACGAACAAAGCATGGTATAAAGCAAGCCAGATAAGTTTTCAGGCACACCCCAGAATGAATCGTGGTTTTTATACCATCATGGCAGCGCAGTTTTTTTCGTCCCTGGCGGACAATGCGCTGCTATTTGTTGCGATCGACCTGCTGGTATCGATGAAATCTCCAGGGTGGATCACGCCGCTCCTGAAGCTGTCATTTACCCTCTTTTATGTGCTGTTGGCGGCATTTGTCGGCGCGTTTGCCGATTCGATGCCAAAAGGTAAAGTCATGTTCATCTCCAACCTGATCAAGGTGGCGGGATGTTTATTGATGTTTGCGCACGTCCATCCGCTGCTGGCCTACGCCGTGGTGGGCTTCGGCGCCGCCGTCTATTCGCCGGCCAAGTACGGCATTCTCACCGAATTGCTGCCGCCTGAAAAACTGGTGGCCGCCAATGGCTGGGTCGAAGGCTTGACCGTGCTGTCGATTATCTTCGGCACCGTGATGGGCGGCGCGCTGGTCGGCGACCGCATTTCCTCCATGCTGCTGGGCTTCGACATGCCGCTGATCGATACCGGCGTCGACACGCCGACCAAGGCCGCGCTGTGCGTGGTGGTCGGCATTTATGCGCTGGCGGCGCTATTCAACACCCGCATTCCCGACACCGGCTGCAAGTATGGCCACCAGGAGCGCAATCCGGTCAAACTGATCAGCGATTTCGCCAACTGCTACGGCCTGCTGTGGAAAGACAAGCTGGGCCAGATTTCGCTTGGCGTCACCACCTTGTTCTGGGGCGCGGCGCAAACGCTGCAATTCATCGTACTGGAATGGGCCAACCGCACCCTGCATCTGAGCTATGAACAGTCGACCAGCCTGGTCGGCGTGGTGGCGATCGGCGTAGCGCTGGGCGCGGTGATGTCGGCGCGCTTCATCTCGCTGCGCAAGTCGCTGACCGTGATCCCGGTCGGCATCGCCATGGGGGTGATCGTGATGAGCATGACCATGATCCATTCGGTCAAGCTGGCGTATCCGCTGCTGGTGCTGGTCGGCCTGCTGGGCGGCTTCTTCCTGGTGCCGATGAACGCGCTGCTGCAGCACCGCGGCCACGTGCTGATGAGCGCGGGCCATTCGATCGCGGTGCAGAACTTTAACGAGAACCTGTCGATCCTGACCATGCTGGCGGTGTACTCGCTGATGCTGCGCGCGCACCTGAACCTGGACATCATCATCATGCTGTTCGGCCTGTTCCTGGCCGGCACCATGCTGCAAATCCTGCGCAAGCACAAGGCCAACCAGCGCGAGTTCGACTCGGTCGCGCTGATCGGCGAGGCCAAGCACTAGTCCGTCAGGCCGGCAGCGCCCCTTCGTGGCGGCGCTGCGCGGCTTGTGCGCGCCACGCATCGGGGACGATGAAGCCGCGGTGCTGCTCCACCAGCCAATCTCCCTCCGGCTTTAATGCCGCCACCATCACGGGCGCCGGCTGATCGCGCAAGGCGGCCAGCAGCGTTTGCTTGTCCAGGCTTTCCCTGGTCTTCAACGGCGCCAGCCATTGCATGCGCGGCATGACGGCGTACGGCTGCTCCGGCAGTTGCCGCGCCTGTTCGTAACTCATCCAGAAGCCATGGCAGTGCCGGCGCGAAATGCCTTGCATGGCCGGCGCACCGTCAACGCCGGGGTAGAACAGCCAGCCCTTGACCAGCGCCTGCGCGCGGCCGACCGGCTGCGGCAGCAAAGGCTGCGCGGCGGGATGTTGGGACAGCGTCAACTGCTTGTCGAAGATCTTGCGCATCTTGGCGCCCAGCGTGTCGGCCAGGTTCGGTCCCACCAGGCCGTTGAAGTCGGCGCTGGCATGGTCGAGCAGATAGAACTTGGTGGCGAATTCGATGTGGACCAGCTCGTCGCCTTCGCGCAGCAGGAAGTCGAATTCGCCAACCGTGTCGGTGCGGTCGGCGCGAACCTGCAGGCCGTGGGCATACAGTTGACCGCGCTCCGCGAAATAGAAGGCCATCAGTTTTTCGGCATACAGACCGAGGCGCGAGTAGTGCCTGGCGCCGAGCGCGGCTTCCAGCGCGGACGGGTCGCGTTCCAGGGCGGCCAGCCAGTCGGCGGTCTGCGCGGTGAGCGGGCCCAGCGAGGCGATGTGGCCTTGCCATTGCGGCGCATCGGGGTCCAGCAAGTCGGGCGCATCGAGCAGCCAGGCCAGCGCGCGCACGTGCGGCCGGGTCAAATGGCCCCAGCGGTGTTCGAATTCGACCTGGTATTGTGCCGCCGCGTATGTCGCGGCCGAGGTGGCGTGCGAACCAGACGGCGCCGCGCCCGCGCCCCCATCAGGCCGGCCGTCGGCACTGGCCTGCGCCGCAGGCCTCTTCGCGGCGGCAGCGCCCGGCGTCAGCGGGGCTGGCGCACCGGGCGGGGGACTAGCCATGGCCGGCGGCTTTCGCCAGGCACAGATCGGCCCATGCCTTGGCCTTGTCCTCCGGCTTGCGCAGCAGGTCGTCGGGATGGTAGGTCGCGACCACCGGCAATTGCGCCTCGCCATAGCGCATTACCTTGCCGCGCGCGGCAGGGCCTAGCATGAGGCCACGCGCGGCATGCTGGCCGAACGTCATCGCCATCGCCGCGCCGGTCAGCACCAGCTCGCGCTCGAGGTACGGACGGCAGGCGCTCAGCTCGTCCACCGTCGGCGCGCGGTCGGCGCCGTCCGGCGTCGAGGGACGGCATTTGACCAGGCTGGTGATGTAGACGTCGTCCTCCGGCTTGAGCTCGACAGCCTTCAGCATATTGTGCAGCAGCTGGCCCGCTTCGCCGGCGACGGTCTGGTTATCCTTCTCATCCAGGCGCGACGGCGCGGCGCCGATCGCGATCCACTTCGCATTGTGGGCGCCGCGGCCGTTGACGGCGTTGCGACGCGTTTCGCACAGCGCACAGCGGGTGCAGGTGGCCACGGCGGTCTTCAGGGCATCCCAGTCCATGACGGCGATGGCCTCATCGCTGACCGGTGCCGGACGCGCGGGCGCCGGTGCATCGTCGAACCACGCGGTGGATTCTTCCTCCACCGGCGCAGGCGTGCGCGCGGCAGGCGGCTGCGGACGCGCCGGCTGGTTCATGTTCGGCGCGGCCGTCTTGAGCGGCGGCCTGGTCGACACCACCGGCATCGGCGCTTCGTCGAACCAGGCGGTCGACTCCTGCTCCGGGGATGCCGGTGTGCGCGGAGCGGACGGCTGCTGCGACACCGGCTGCGCCATGCTCGGTACGGAAGAAAGAGCGGGTGCGCTTGGGCGAGGCTGCGCGACGGGCGTGACCGTGGCTGCGGCAGCCGCGGCGGTGAAAGGCCGCTGAGCGGGGCGTGGCGCCGGTTCGGGCGGCATCGCCGCCAGTCCGCCATCGGCTGATCCGTCGGCGCGCGCATGCGCTGCCGATGGTGCGGCCGCAGGGCCGGCAGTCTGTGGCAGCGGACCTGACGGCGCGCCGCTCGCTCCGCCATCGGCCAGCGCCTGCACCGCGGCTGCGAACCCGTCGGCGGCTGGCGCCGGTTGTGCCGCGGCGTCGGTCTGGCCCGCAGGCCGCAGCTTCCATTGCACGCCTACGCCCATCTCCTGCAGGAATATTTCGTTGCGATTCATAGCGTAAACCGCATCACGATGGCGTCCTCGCGCTGCTGGTCCGCCGCCGGATAATATCCCCGGCGACGACCGATCTGTTTGAACCCGTAGCGCTCATAAATCTCCAGCGCCCGCGTATTCGAAGGACGCACTTCCAGCAGCACCGACTCCATGCCCAGCCCGCGCGCACAGGCCACCGCCTGGTTCAGCAAAAACCGCCCCAGCCCCTGACCCTGCTTCTCGGCCGACACCGCCACATTCAGCAGATGCGCCTCATCCACGGCTATCATCAGCAGGAAATATCCGAGCAGACCGCCATCGCGCTCGCGCAGGACCCAGGCTTGATACTGGCTTTTCAGCGAATCGACGAAATTGGCCATGCTCCAGGGATAAGGATAAACGCTCTGCTCCAGCGCGAACACATCGGCCAGATCGGCTTCCCGCATGGGCTCGTAATTGAGCCGCGCCAGATCCCAGACTTGCGCGCTCATGCGCCACCACCCTTGGTGGCCGCCATCTCGCGCCGCTCGGCCTGGGTGTAGGCGACCTTGTTGCGCAGGTACAGCGGCTGGGCTTCCGCCGCCGTCACCGTGTGGCCGGCCGCGAACGCGGTGGCGGCCAGCTGCGCGACCTGCTCCGCGTGCGGCATGATGTCGGCATGACCGCCGCCAGGAAACGCATCGGCGTAGGCCGACAAGCCGTTGCCGCAAGCGACCGGTACGCCTTCCGGCCTGACCTCGGCCGGCGCCGACAGCACCGGCGGCAGCAGCGTCACCGGCCGGCCGTTTTCGAACCGGTACTGCGCCCAGTACACCTCGCCCATGCGCGCATCCAGCACCACCAGCACCTGTTCGGCGCCGTGCCGCTGATGGCAGGCCAGCGCCATCGCCTCCAGCGTCACCACCGGCACCGCCGGCAGTTGGCCGCCGAACGCCAAACCTTGCGCCACGCCGCAGGCGGTGCGCACGCCGGTAAACGACCCGGGGCCGGAGCCATACGCGACCGCATCGCAATCAGCGAGCGACAGACCGGCTTCGGCCAGCAACTCCTGAATCATCGGCAACACTGCCTGGGAATGGGTGCGCACGCCGCTGGAGACGCGGCTGATGACGGCATTGTCCCGCAGCAAGGCGCAGGAAGCGGTTTCAGAAGAAGTTTCAATGGCAAGAATGATAGTCATGGCGTATTTTAACCCGCCGCGCTATCAGGCGCGAGCCCGCGGCCGGAGGTAAAATACGCGTTTGGCGCCAAGCGCGCTCATGATCAAAACAACCATGCACAGCCTGACCCTGAATTCCGACAACCGCGAAGAAGTGGCCGCCGCGCTGGCTGGCGAGCGCTGGATCGTCGCCTGCCTGTGTGCCGCCTGGTGCGGCACCTGCGAAGCCTACCGCGCCACCTTCGAAGAACTGGCCGCGCGCCATCCGGACAAATTCTTTGTCTGGATCGACATCGAGGACCACGCCGACGTCGTGGGCGACCTGGACGTGGAAAACTTCCCCACCCTGCTGATCCAGCACCACGAGCTGGTGGCCTTCTTCGGCACCATGCTGCCGGATGTCAACGTCGCGCACCGCCTGGTGCAATCGACCGTGGCGCAGAGCGACCACGAGCTGCAGGAACAAATCAACAACAATGCCGACCGCGCCCGCTGGCAGCGCGAGTGCAATCTGCGCACCCTGCTACGCGCAGCGCTTTAAGATCGGGGTCCGAATGTCGGCTCTGACCCCGATCTCACAAAGTTAGCGGCAGGCTGCGCAGGCGCTTGCCGGTCAGTTTGAAGACGGCGTTGGCCACCGCCGGCGCCACCGGCGGCGTCGCCGGTTCGCCCATGCCCTCCGGATGGGCGCTGCTCGGCAGGATGATGGTCTCGACCTCGGGCGCCTGGTCCAGGCGCAGCACCGGGTAGTCGTGGAAATTGCTCTGTTCCACCCTGCCATCCTTGATGGTCACCACGCCGGACAGCGCCGCCGACAGGCCGAACACCACCGCCGATTCGGCCTGCTGGGCAATCAGGTTGGGATTGACCGCCAGTCCGCAATCGACCGCGCACACCACGCGGTGCACGCGGATTTCCTTGCCCTGCACCGACACTTCCGCCACCTGGGCAACGATGGTGCCGAACGACTGGTGCAGCGCGACGCCATGCGCGCGGCCCGCCGAGGGCGTGCCGGCGTGGGCCACCGCCGCATTCAGCACGGCCAGGTGGCGCGGATGCTGGCGCAGCAGCTCGCGGCGGAACGCCACGCCGTCCTTGCCCGCCGCATGCGCCAGCTCGTCGATGAAGCTCTCCTTGAAAAACGCGTTGTGCGAATGGCCGACCGACCGCCAGTAACCCAGCGGCACCGGGCTGTCGACGATCACATGCCGGATGCGCTGATTCGGGAAGTAGTACTGCATGTCGAATTCGCCCTCGGCCGTGGTCTTGTCCGGGCCGCCGGCCGGCAGGCCGAGATTGCGCTTCAGGAACTGGTGCGCGATCGAGCCGCCGGCCGATTTGTTGTCGTAGCCAAGCACATTGCCCGCCGCGTCCAGCGTGGCGCTGAAGCGCGACAGCGCCGCCGGCCGGTAGACGTCGTGCGTGGTGTCGTCTTCGCGCGACCAGATCAGCTGCACCGGCTGGCCGTCCGCCTGGCGGGCGATGGCGACCGCCTGCGCGATCATGTCCACGTCCAGCCGCCGTCCGAAGCCGCCGCCCAGCAGCGTGACGTGCAGTTCGACGTCGCGCGCCGCCACGCCGGCCACCTTGGCCGCCACCTCCACCGCGAAGCCCGGCGATTGGGTCGGCGCCCAGACGCGCACCTTGCCGGCGCTGACCTGGGCCGTGCAGTTGACCGGTTCCATCGCTGCATGCGCCAGATAAGGCGCGCGGTATTCGGCCTGCACGGTCCTGACAACACCCGGCGCGCGGCCCGCCACCGCGTCCATGTCGCCGGCCTGATAGTAGGCGTAGCCGTCTTCCTGGTCCAGTTGGCGGGCAAGTACGGCGTCGATATCGGCACTGGACAGATGGGCCAGCGCGCCTTCATTCCATTGCACCTCCAGCGCCAGCGCCGCCTGCCTGGCCTGCCAGTAGCTGCGCGCGATGACGGCCACGCCGGCGCCCGCGCCGGTGCGCTGCGGCAGCGCCGCGGAATAATCGACCACCTTGACCACGCCCGGCATTTTCAGTGCCGCATCGCCGTTGACGCGGGCCACCGTGCCGCCGATCACCGGCGACATGCGCACCGCCGCGTACAACATCCCCGGCGGACGCACGTCAATGCCGAACACCGCCGAGCCGTTCACCTTGGACGGCGTATCGCGGCGCGGCTGGGCGTGGCCTATCAGCCGGAATTCGGCGGGTGACTTGAGGCGCACCTCGCCCGGTTGCGCATCGACCGCGATCAGCGCCAGCTCGCCATACGGCACGCTGCGGCCATCCGCGTGCAGCACGTGGCCGTTTTCGGTACGGCAGTCGATGGGGTTCGCTTTCCATTGCGCCGCCGCGGCGGCCACCAGCATCGCGCGCGCCGTGGCGCCGGCTTCGCGCATCGGCTCCCACGCATCCTTGATGCTGGACGAGCCGCCGGTGATGATGAGCCCCAATTCACGCGCCACCTTGCCGGTCACCCAGGTCACCGCCGCCTTCAGGCGCCCCGTGTCATCGGGATGGAACGGCAGCCCGTCCTGCAGCATGGCGACGTTGCCAAAGATTTTGTCGATGGGCGCCTGCACCAGTTCCACCTGCGACAGCGGCACGTCCATCTCTTCCGCCACCAGCATCGGCAAGGCGGTGTGCACGCCCTGCCCCATCTCGCTGCGCGGGATCGCCACCTGCACTTTGCCGTCGGGTGCGATGCCCACCCAGCCATTCAGCGCCACGCCGCCACGTGTCGGCAGCGGCAAGGCGGAATTGAGGCGCTGCCGCGCCGGCAGCACGCCCCAGCCGACCACCAATGCACCGCTCACTGCGACGCCGCCCAGCAGGAAGCGGCGGCGCGACAGGCTGTTGACTCCCATCGTCTCTCCGTTGTTCTATTTTTGCCAGCGCGCCAGCATGTCGCCGGCCGTCAGCGGCCGGCTGTAGTAGTAGCCCTGCGCCAGATTGCAGCCGTGACGCAGCAGGAAGCCGGCCTGCTCTTCGGTCTCCACACCTTCCGCGATCACCGACAGATTCATGCTCTTGCCGAGCTGGATGATCGCAATCGCGATCGCCTCGTCGTTGACGTCGGTTGAAATGTCCTTGATGAAGGAACGGTCGATCTTCAGCGTCTGCACCGGCAGTTGCTTCAGGTAGGCCAGCGACGAGTAGCCGGTGCCGAAATCGTCGATCGCCAGCGCCACGCCGATCGAGTGCAGGTCGTTGATGAAGACCATGGCGTCGCCGGTGTTCATGATCACCGATTCCGTCACTTCCAGCTGCAGGCGCTGCGGCTCCAACCCCGTCTCGCGCAGGATGTCGGCCACCATGTTGACGATGCTGCCGCGTTCGAACTGCTTGGCCGACAGGTTGACCGCGATCTTCGGCACGTGCAGGCCGGCTTCCTGCCAGCGCACCATCTGGCGGCAGGCTTCGTGCAGCACCCACTTGCCAAGCTGGTTGATGAAGCCCGTGTCCTCGGCCAGCGGAATGAAGCGGATCGGCGGAATCAGCCCCAGTTCCGGATGGTTCCAGCGCACCAGCGCCTCCACGCCCACTAACCGGCCGGTGTCGATTTGCACCTGCGGCTGATAGTTGAGGAAGATCTCCTCCTTCTCGATCGAACGGCGCAGGAAGGTCTCCAGGCGCAGGCGCTCGACGCCTTCGCCCGTCATCGACGGCGCGTAGAAGCTGTAGCCGTTACGGCCGCGCGCCTTGGCCTGGTACATGGCCACGTCGGCGTTACGGATCAGCATATTCAGATCGGCCGCATCGTCCGGGAACAGGCTGATGCCCACGCTGCACGTCACGAACAATTCGTGGCCGGCCACCATGAACGGCTGCTCGAACATCTGCACCAGTTTTTCCGCGACCTGGCTGGCGCCGTACTGGTTCTCGATATTCTCCAGCAGCACGATGAATTCGTCGCCGCCCAGCCGCGCCAGCGTGTCGCCTTCGCGCAGGCGGTCCTGCAGCGCACGCGCCACCTGCTTCAGCAGCTCGTCGCCGATGTGGTGGCCCAGCGTGTCGTTGACGTTCTTGAAGCGGTCCAGATCGATGAACAGCAGCGCCAGTTGCTCGCCGTCGCGCGAGGCGCGCTGCAGGGCGTGCTGCAAACGGTCGTGGAACAGCAAGCGGTTCGGCAGGCCGGTGAGCGGATCGTGGTGCGCCAGGTGATCCAGCTTGTCCTGCGATTCCTTGGCCTTGGTGATGTCGCTGAACACGCCGACGTAATGCGTGGTCTTGCCGCGCGGGTCGCGCACCGCGCTGACGGTCAGGAATTCCAGGTACATGTCGCCGTTCTTGCGCTGGCTCCACAGCTCGCCGCGCCAGAAACCCTTCTCCAGCTGGTCCTGCCACATCTGCTCGTAGAAGCCCGCCTCGTGGCGGCCGGAGCGCGTCAGCGTGCGGTCGCGGCCCAGCGCCTCTGCCTCGCTGTAGCCCGTGATCAGGGTGAAAGCCGGGTTGACGGCGACGATGGTGCCTTCCGCATCCAGCACCACCACGCCGTCGGCGATGTGTTCGATCACGGTGGCGGACAGGCGCAGCTTCTCTTCCGCCTCCTTGCGCTCGGTGATGTCGGCGAACACCCAGATGCTGCCCTCGTTGGCGCGGGTGTGGTCGAGCGCATAGCCGCTGACCATGCACCAGAACACGCCGCCATCCTGGCGGCGATACTGGCGCTCCTCGCTGAAGTAGTCGCCCTTGGACAGCGACGGATACTGGCGCGCGCCCGAGGCTTCGTAATCGAAAGCGTCGAGGAACATGATGGAGGTCGAGGCGCCGGTCATCTCGCCCGGCCCGTAGCCGAACAGTTCCTCGCAGCGGCGGTTGGTCGAGAAGATGGTGCGGTGACGTACGAACATCACGCCGAACATGACGTTGTCCAGGATCGCGCTCTGCTCGGCCAGCAGCGCCTCGATGCGCACCTCGTTGTGCTTGCGCTGGCTGATGTCGGAGATGATGCCATCCACCCACGGCGCATTGCGGTCGCCCTCGGAGGGCTGCGGCTGGCCGTTTTCCTGCACCCAGCGCTCGGCGCCGGCCGCATCGACGATGCGGTATTCGATCTCGTAAGGCTGGCCGTCGCGGATCGCCTGGGTCACCACGCGGCGCTGCTTCTTGCGGTCTTCCGGCGCGATCAGATTGGTCCAGGAATGGGTGGTGCTGCGCATGAATTGCGCCGCCGAGTAACCGGAGATGTCTTCGATGGTGTCCGAGACGAAGTCGATCGGGCCGTCCGGGCGGAAGCGGAACACCGCGCCCGGCACCTGGGTCACGATGGTGCGGAAGCGCTCCTCGCGCTGGCCGATATCCTCGAACAAGCGCTTGATGGCCACCCGCATCTGTTCCAGCTGCTGCGCCAGGCGGCCCAGCTCGTCGCTGCCGGTGACATCCAGCCGGGTTTCGAAATCGCCGTGGGACAGCCGGTCGGAAAAGCGCATCAGCTTGCGCAGTGGCTTGATCAGGCGTGAATTCAGGAACAGGATAATCAGCAGCAGCGACACCATCAGCTGCGCCGCCAGCACGAATACGTAAGACAGCTGCTTCTCGCGCAGCTCCTGCTGGCTGCGCGCATCGTCCATCTCGACCATGATGCGGCCGATACGTTCGCCGCGCACCAGGATTTCGCGCTCGGCGCGGTAGATATTCCCGGTCGCCACGCGCGGCGAGCGCACATGCATGAACTGGGTGTCGGCCTGGCCGACCACCTGCACCTGCAACACCGAGCGGTCGCGCATCACCGATTCGACCAGCGAATGGGCCGATTCGGCGTTCATGTTCCACAGCGATTCCTGCATGCCCAGCGCCAGGATGTCGGCATTGCGCTGCAGCGATTCGTTCAGGGCGACGCGGGCCGACTGCTGCTCGTGCACGCCGATCAGCAGGTAGCTGCCTATGATGGCCGGGATCACCAGGCCGCCGAACACCACCAGCAGCAGCGAACCGTATATGGACAGACCGTACAGCGCGCTCAGGCGGGCGCGGGCTCTCTGATAAATCGTGCTAGTCATGCACCAGCGTAATATGAAGTTGGCATCGGCGGTCTGAAATTGTTACTTGATGGAATTATGCCCGACAAACTGAAGCAAAAGCGCACTGTGAGCAAAAAACCCACAGCCGCGTTATGATCGCGACTCTTTTTTACACATAGGAATCGCCATGACCACCTTTTCGATGTACACCGCCTCCATTCCTGTGTTCAAGCAGATTCTGAACAGTCTGCACGCCATCCTGGAAAAGGCCGAAGCGCACGCGGCCGAGAAGAAAATCGAGCCCAACGCGCTGCTGCAATTCCGTCTGTTCCCGGACATGCTGCCGTTCACCCGCCAGATCCAGATCGCCTGCGATTTCGCCAAGGGCGCGGCGGCGCGCCTGGGCGGCCAGGAAGTGCCCTCCTATGCCGACACCGAAGTGACCTTCGAGGAGCTTAAGGCGCGCATCCAGAAAACCCTGGCCTTTATGGACAGCGTGCCGCGCGAGGCGATCGAAGCCGGCCTGAGCCGCGCCATCACCACCGGCAGCGGCGAGCGCGCCAAGCACTTCGAGGGCGGCCACATCTACCTGTTCCACTACGCGCTGCCGCACTTCTACTTCCACGCCACCACCGCTTACGACATCCTGCGCCACAACGGCCTGGAAATCGGCAAGAAAGACTTTATCGGCTCGTATTGATCAGCCGTTACGGCGCGGGTAACCCTGCGCCAGGATGCGCTGCCAGACGACTTCCTTCTGTTCCGGCGTCATCGCCACCCAGTGCGCCACCTCGACCACGGTGCGGCCGCAACCGCGGCACACCTCGTCGAAGGTGGTCGAGCAGACCGCCACGCACGGCGTGTCGGGACGGATGGGCAGGTCCTTGCTCATGCCTGCTCCATCAGCTTGTCCCAGCCGTCGTGGCCGAGTTTTTCCATGGTCTCGATGTTCTTGTCGAAAATATCAGAGGCGTCCGGGAAAGCTTCCACCGCCCGGTCGATGCTGTCTTCGCGCAGCAGATGCAGGGTCGGATACGGCGAGCGGTTGGTGTAGTTGCCGATGTCGTTTTTGTCGGTATCGGCGAACTGGTAGTCCGGATGAAAGCTGGCCACCTGCAGCACGCCGTCCAGTTCCAGCTCTTCCAGCGCGGCGTCGGCCACGTCCAGAAATTCGTTGTAGTCGAAGAAGTCGGTGAGCACCTTCGGGTGGATCAGCAGGGTGGTGTCGATCTGCTCCGGGTCGGCGTCGGCCAGGTGCTGCAACTCTTCCATCAGCTTTTCCAGCAACTCTTCCGGCGTTTCGGCCTCGCTGACCACGTAGCGGATCTGTTTTTTCACGTGCACCGCCTTGGCGAACGGGCACAGGTTCAGGCCGATCACGGCTTTTTCCATCCAGTGGACGGTGTCGGCGACCACCTGATCGCGGTCGACAGCGGGACTACTCATGACTTTTCCTTCGAATAACTACAGAAAAAGCAGCATTGTACGCAGTCTTTGCGCTATCTCATACTTCTGTCAATTTGCTGTCAACTGACGCTTATTTTGCTGGAACTGTTGCATACAAGAATTTGTAATATGGCTGACATATTTCTTGACTCGGGTAAGTGGTCTTCCGTACACTCCGTGTTTATTCATAGTCGTCGCGATGTTTCATGTCGCCAACTCTGGAAAACTATGCAAGCACGAATTTCTAAATCCGCGGCTTTGGCGGCGTTGCTGGCGCTCTCGGCGCCCATGCTGGCCCAGGCCCACGATGAGGCGCTGGACCTGCCGACCGCCACCACCGCGCTGTCCCCGCTGCCCAAGTCCGCATCGCTCGACGTTTCTGCCGTCAAACCCGCCAAACCAGCCAAAGCCATCGATGAAGACGCTTTCCGCGAGAAGGACGTCTGGGGCCGCATCCGCAGCGGTTACGCGATTCCCGATGTGAATAACGACCTGGTGGCCAAGCACGTCAACTGGTACGCCACCCGTCCCGACTACATCGCCCGCACCACCGCGCGCGCTTCGCTGTACCTGTTCCACGTGGTGTCCGAACTCGAAAAGCGCGGCATGCCGACCGAGCTGGCGCTGCTGCCGTTCATCGAGTCCGCGTTCAACCCGCAGGCGCTGTCCAGCGCCAACGCCGCCGGCATCTGGCAGTTCGTGCCGGGCACCGGCCGCGATTTCAACCTGAAGCAGGACGCTTTCAAGGATGAGCGCCGCGGCATCCTGGCCTCGACCGACGCCGCCCTGACCTACCTGCAGCGCCTGTATGACATGTTCGGCGACTGGCAGCTGGCCCTGGCCGCCTACAACTGGGGCGAAGGCTCGGTGCAGAAAGCCATCAAGCGCAACCAGGCCGCCGGCAAGCCGACCGACTTCGAAAGCCTGGCCGAGCAGATGCCGGCCGAGACCCGCAATTACGTGCCCAAGCTGCAGGCGGTCAAGAACATCGTCGCCAACCCGCAGCAGTACGGGTTGAACCTGCCGCTGATCGACAACACGCCATATTTCACCGCGGTCGACAAGACCAGCGACATCGACCTGACCGTGGCCGCCCATCTGGCCGAGCTGTCGGTGGACGAGTTCAAGGCGCTGAATCCGCAATTCAAGCGCCCGGTCATCACCGGCGACGAGGACACCAAGATCCTGCTGCCCAAGGAAAACGCGGAGAAATACCACATCAACCTGGCGCAGTGGAGCAAGGAACTGTCGACCTGGACCACGCACAAGATCACCAGCGCGCGCGAATCGATCCGCACGCTGGCCTCGCGCTTCCACACCTCGCCGGAAGTGATCCGCCAGGCCAACAATATTCCGCAGAATTCCGTGCTGAAGGCCGGCTCGACCATCCTGGTGCCGAAGATTTCGACCTCGGCCAATATCGACATCCCGGCGCAGGTGGAAGACAACGCCAGCGTCGCCTACGAGGCCGAACGCAGCGGCAAATCGGCCAAGGGTTACAAGCTGGCCGGCAAGGGCAAGCCGGAAAAAGGCGGCGTTTCGCTGGTCAAGGCACGCGTGCCGCGCGATGCCGTCAAGTCCAAATCCCACCGCAAACACAACGATTGACACGGTTCCGGCCCCGTCCATGGCGGGGCTTGAAACCTTGCCAATCAATGGTTGCAGTCATGGCTGACACGTCCTACAATCTTGGTCTTGCGTGTCGGGCAAGTCTCGCACACTAAAAAAACAACCCCACTGACGTCGCCAGCCAGCCTGACGGGCTAGCGAGCGCGCGCAGTTGCAATTGGAGTTCCTATGGCGTTCTTGCAAGGCAAAAAAATCCTCATCACCGGTCTGCTGTCCAACCGTTCCATCGCTTACGGCATTGCGCAAGCCTGCAAACGCGAAGGCGCCGAGCTGGCGTTCACCTACGTCGGCGACCGTTTCAAAGACCGCATCACCGAGTTTGCCGCCGAATTCGGCAGCAGCCTGGTGTTCGACTGCGACGTCTCCAGCGATGAGCAGATCAACGCCCTGTTCGCCGACCTCGGCAAGAGCTGGGACCGCCTGGACGGCCTGGTGCACGCGATCGGCTTTGCGCCGCGCGAAGCCATCGCCGGCGAGTTCCTGGACGGCCTGACCCGCGAAAACTTCCGCATCGCCCACGACATCTCCGCCTACAGCTTCCCGGCCCTGACCAAGGCCGCGCTGCCGCTGCTGAAAGAAGGTTCGTCGGTGCTGACCCTGTCCTACCTGGGTGCGGTGCGCGCCATTCCTTACTACAACACCATGGGCCTGGCCAAGGCATCGCTGGAAGCGTCGGTGCGCTACCTGGCGGAAAACCTGGGCAAGCAGGGCATCCGCTCGAACGGCATTTCGGCCGGCCCGATCAAGACCCTGGCCGCGTCCGGCATCAAGGACTTCGGCAAGCTGCTGGGCTTCGCCGCCTCGCACGCGCCGCTGCGCCGCAACGTGACTATCGAAGAAGTCGGCAACACCGCCGCCTTCCTGCTGTCCGACCTGGCATCCGGCATCACCGGCGAGATCACCTACGTCGACGGCGGCTTCTCGCATGTGATGGGCCTGAACGCGGAAGACTACACCTGAGCCGGCTCCCGCTTGACCCGCGAAAACGCCCTGTCCGCAGGGCGTTTTTTTTCGCCGATTGCGATGCAACAGATACAACGCTATACTTGCACGGAAAATAATATTCATACCAGGGTTGGCAACAGTGAACATGACTCCGTCGATGGCGCGTGCGGTCGCGCCTGAGCGCGCACAGATGCGCAAAGTGCTTTTCATCCTCAGCGAGCTGCGCGATGAGGACGTCGAATGGCTGGCCATGGCCGGTGATCGCCTGCGCTACCCGGTCGGGGCGGAACTGATCTCTTATGGCAGCGTGGTCGACAGCGTGTATTTCGTGCTCGACGGCACCTTCTCTGTGCTGGCCGCCAATGGCGAACTGGTGGCGGAACTGAGCAGCGGCGAAGTGATCGGCGAAATGTCGCTGGTCGATCCGGCGCGCACCACCGCCTCGGTGCGCGCCGGCGAAGGCGCCTCGGCGCTGCGCATCTCGCACGCGCGCATGCGCGACAAGCTGGCCGCCGACGCGCCGTTCGCCGCCCGCTTCTATCGCGCGCTGTCGGTGTTCATGTCGGCGCGCATGCGCCAAACCACGCGCCGCTTCGGCTACGGCGGCATGAGCCAGCCGGACCAGCCGCAGGCCGACGAGATCAGCGAGGAGCTGCTGGAAAAAGCCCACCTGGCCAGCCTGCGTTTCGAGCGTCTGCTGAAACGGCTGGCGAGTTAGCTATATACACGGACGATAAACTAGGGCATAATAACGGCCTTGCGCTGAAAACCCGCCTGTCGATCCATAGCAAATCGATAGTCATCCTTCAGCCAGTGATAGTTTAGCAGCTACGCAAGCCTCACAGCGCATCGTTCGGATGCCCTTATAAAGCCCTCCCGCCCCTGGTGTCGCACTTTGACACCGTCCCGGCGCAAAGCTTTTGTGCCGAAATTTCTTTCGATTCTGATTGAGTCATTTCGTTTTTGGTAAGCGTTGCTATTTCGCGTTCCGCGTGTGCGAGAACGCAGATTTTTACGAAAGAAAAGCATGACATTTGAAGCACTAGGTCTCAACACGTCCATCCTCAAAGCCCTGACCGACGCCGGCTACACCAAGCCGACCCCGGTGCAGGAGCAGGCAGTGCCCGCCGCGATCGCGGGCAAGGACCTGTTGGTATCCTCGCAAACCGGTTCCGGCAAGACCGCAGCCTTCATGCTGCCGTCGCTGCACCGTCTGGCCGCCATCGAGCCAGCGCCGGCCGGCAAGACCCCCAACCAGGAAATGCAGGCTGCGCGTTCGCGCGGCGAGCGTCCACGCTTTAAGCCAGCCCAGCCGAAGATGCTGGTGCTGACCCCGACCCGCGAGCTGGCGCTGCAGGTCACCACCAACACCGACAAGTACAGCGTCAACCTGCGTCGCATCAAGGCCGTCTCGATCCTGGGCGGCATGCCGTATCCGAAGCAGATGCAACTGCTGGCCAAGAATCCGGAAATCCTGGTCGCCACCCCGGGCCGCCTGATCGACCACATGGAATCGGGCAAGATCGACTTTTCGCAGCTGCAGATCCTGGTGCTGGACGAAGCCGACCGCATGCTGGACATGGGCTTCATCGACGACATCGAAAAAATCGTGGCGGCGACCCCGGACGGCCGCCAGACCATGTTGTTCTCGGCCACCCTGGATGGCGTGGTCGGCAACATGGCGCGCCGCATCACCAAGGAGCCGCAGATCATCCAGATCATGACGGCTGCCAACAAGCACGAAAACATCACCCAGCGCGTGCACTTCGTCGACGACCTGTCGCACAAGAACCGCCTGCTGGACCACCTGCTGCGCGACGACACCATGGACCAGGCCGTGGTCTTCACCGCCACCAAGCGTGACGCCGACACCATCGCCGACCGCCTGAACATCGCCGGCTTCTCGGCCGCCGCGCTGCACGGCGACATGCACCAGGGCGCGCGCAACCGCACGCTGGAAAGCCTGCGCCGCGGCCAGGTCAAGGTGCTGGTCGCCACCGACGTTGCCGCCCGCGGCATCGACGTGCCGAGCATCACCCACGTGTTCAACTACGACTTGCCGAAGTTCCCGGAAGACTACGTGCACCGCATCGGCCGTACCGGCCGCGCCGGCCGCAACGGTCTGGCGATTTCGCTGGTGAACCACGCCGAAGGCATGAACGTGAAGCGCATCGAGCGCTTCACCAAGCAGATGATTCCGGTGAACGTGGTGGAAGGCTACGAGCCGAAGAAAACCGGTTCGGCGCCACGCTCCTCGCGTCCAGGTGGCTGGAAGCCGGGCGACAATCGCGGCGGCGCCAAGCCGGGCCAGCGTTCGTTCAGCAAGCCAGGCAACGGCGCCCCGCGCCGTGACGGCGTCAGCGGCTCGGCCGAAGGCTACAAGGGTCCAGGCTTCAAAGCCAACAACCCCTACAACAGCGACCGTCCACGCCGCAGCTACGGCGACCGCTAAGCTGGTTAGCGCTTGAATAAAACGGCCACCGGAGCGATCTGGTGGCCGTTTTTTTTGTCGCAGGCGTTGCATAAAATACTATTCTTATGCATAAGATGGTAATTCGGAGCACTTTATGATGTCGGTAATGCTGGCGGCGACCTGGGACCACACGTGGTCAGGCGGACCGGAAGGAAGTCGTCACGATCGCACTACCACCCTTGCTCATCAGCGATGCCGTCTTTTGGATCGTGAAGAATGTCCCGTTGGAATTCAGCGCCAGGTTCTCGCTGATGTACTCCTCCGTGACCGCATCAAGCACATGATGGCGGTTTTTATTGACCCACATATGTCAGGCATGACGGATGATGTCATCGAAGGAAAAGTGAGTGAAACTCAATTCAGACGTGCGGTGGTGTGGCTGGTCGGAAGTCGCCTATCGGGTACGTTACTAGCGCAAGTGCTGCTGGTGCCTTCGGCCTTGCTCATCACCTTCGTGGCGAAAGCCATTTAGCACTGGCGTTAATCGGCAAAAGGCAGCCGTGTCAGTTCGTCAGGAAGACAACTATGCAATGCATCAGCTTCCGTAGCATATTCAAATTCTTCGCTGTGGCGATGTCCATTATGGGATGCAGCACACCTCAAAAAATGAGCGCTGACCAACTCACCTCAATCGGGGTCAGCGCCGGAAATACCTATTGGTCTGTCGAACAGAAACTGGCCAGCAGTGGTTATCAGTGCTTTGTAAGTGGAGCGAAAAGAGAGAACTTCGATTGTACAGAGAAGGAAGGATTTTTTCCTTCGTGTATTCTTCGTGTTGAATTCAGTGTTGACGAGTCGAACGTCGTATCAAGCTTACGCATCGCCGAACCCGCCTGCATTGGAACTCCTTGAAGTCTGATCTCGGCCAACAGCGGACGTTCGGCGTGAAACTATCTGTGAGTTTTCTTGTCAACTCCCGCTGCTATAGTTGAGCATTAAATTCACAGGGCCTTACCCGATGAACGCATATGACTTGGTCTTTGCAAAGCGATGGCCAACTCTCCTAGTCGACTCTAACCCATATCGCGTTGCCTCCCTTGTTGGTGCTTCTGTTAGCGTAGTAAGCGCGGTATCTTCCGTGGTCATCATCAGCGTGATGGTATTGCTACTACCGAAGGAAACACTTGGTCCTGCGGCTGCGGCAGGTCTTTTAAGTCAGAATGCTTTTGTCGTGTTTTTTTTGGCTGTTTTATTTGTACCGTTTTATGAAACGTTGATAGCTCAGTTAATACCACTAGAGCTTTCTAGATTAGCAAATCTCAACGACTTAGGTTGTATACTAATTGGGGGAGCTGTTTTTGGATTAGGTCACTACTTGAACGGTGGAGTCCTTCACGGAATAAGTGCGCTTCTCGCAGGTTCGTTGTTTGCGTTTAGTTACGTGACCTTGCGCTCTTGGGGATATTTTCCCGCTTTTTGGGCGTCGTACGTGGCACACGCTGCGCATAATGGATTAATGCTTTATGCAGTTCCCATTATATTTCCAAGCCTGGGGTGACGGTGGCTGCAATCGGCCAAGAGCGGACGGAGTTCGCTTAAGTGCCAAGTAAGATTAAAATGAAAATTGCTCTGAAAATTATGATGTGCCTGCCGATGCTCTGGGCAACATCGGCGTATTCAACATCCCCATGCGAAGGCGACGCATGTATCGACGCTGCATCAGCGTCCTTTATTGCTCCGTATGATGTCTTTGAAGCCAAGTGTTCAGCCGTGAAGCCAGAACTGCATGCGCGGTATTCGGCCATAGTGGCTTACTTCATTCGTAATGAAGATACAGTTCTTCTAAAAAAATTGCGGGAATCGAATGTTTATGCGGCAGTACGCAGTGAATTTGAGGCGGAGGTAGCTGCAATGAGCGCGAGTCGACTTGCAAAAGCTTGCGAAGGTTTTCTGAAAGAGCCCAGCTTCGAGGTAAATCAACCGACTCACCAACACTAGTGTCTGACTGTTGTCGGCCAACAACGGACCTTCAATAACTAAATTTAGCTCTAACCATTTGGCCGATGGCAGGTGATGTGGAACTAGCGATTCGATGTGATGGAGTTGCCGAGCCAGTGATACTTTTGAGTCTTTTAGGTAGCCCTGGGGCGAGAGTAGTCAGCGGTAAGGACGGTAAATTCAACGAAGTTGCTGCGGCCAATTTATTCGCTGGACGTTACGATATCACGCGTCCGGCCCCTTA
>NZ_SPVG01000250.1 GCF_004614165.1 Duganella callida
CCCTGGGGCCGGAGGGCGAGCGCCGCACCGCGCTGTCGGCACGCATCTCGGCCCTGTACCGGGCGCCGGACGGCGTGCTCTGGGCCGGCAACGACGAGGAAGTGTGGAGCGTGGCCGGCGGCCGCGTCGAGCGCTACCCGCTGCCGCCGGACGCCGGCGGCTACGAGGTGCAGGCCATGAGCCGGGCGGCCGGCGGCGGCATGTGGGTGTCGATCGTGCGCGCCGGCCTGTACCTGCTGCGCGATGGGCGCTGGCTGCAACAGGCGATGCTGCCGCCGATCCTGCCCGGCATGGGCGACCAGTTCCCCACCTGCCTGGCCACCGACGCCGACGGCGCGCTGTGGGGCGGCTACATCCGCAACCACATCGCCCGCCTGCGCCAGGGCCGGGTCACGCAGTACGGCCCCGACCACGGCGTGGAGCTGGGCAACGTGCTGACGCTGTACACCGCCGGCGGCCTGCTGTGGGCCGGCGGCGAGCGTGGCGTGGCGTGGCTGGACCACGAGCGCTTCACGACGCTGCACGGCCGCGGCGGCGAAACCTTCCGCGGCATTTCCGGCATCGCCCGCACCGCGCAGGGCGACCTGTGGCTGTTCGGCACCGAGGGCCTGAGCCGCATCGCCGCCGCCGAACTGGCGCGCGCGCTGCGGCAGCCCGGCTACGAAGTGGAATACGAGCGTTACGACGCCCACGACGGCCTGCTGGGCGCGGCCTCGCAGCTGCGTCCCATGCCCTCGCTGGTGGCGGGCGACGACGGCCTGCTGTGGATGGCCACCGCCAACCGCATCAACTGGATCGATCCGGGACGGTTGACGCATAATCCGGTCGCGCCGCCGGTGCTGGTGCGCGACCTGGCGATCGGCGAGCAGCGCTACAGCCCCCTGCCCGGCCTGACCCTGCCCGAAGGCAGCGACAGCCTGCGCATCGACTACACGGCGCTCAGCCTGGGCGTGCCGGAACGGGTGCGCTTCCGCTACCGGCTCGATGGCGTCGACCACGACTGGCAGGATCCCGGCACGCGCCGCCAGGCGTTCTACACCAACCTGGCGCCCGGCAGCTACCGCTTTCACGTGATGGCCGCCAACGAGGACGGCGTATGGAATCCGCAGGAAGCGCAGCTGGCCTTCACCATCCCGCCCACCTTCGCGCAGAGCGCCTGGTTCAAGCTGCTGTGCGCTTTGGCCGCGGGCGGCGCGCTGTTCGCGGCGTACCGCCTGCACCTGCGCCACGTGACGCGCCGGCTGCGCATTCGTCTGGAAGACCGTGCCGACGAGCGCGAACGCATCGCCCGCGCGCTGCACGACACCTTCCTGCAGAGCGTGCAGGGGCTGATGCTGCGCGTGCAGACCCTGCTCAAGCGTCTGCCGGCCGGCGGCGAAGCGCACCAGCTGGTGGAAAAAATCCTCAACCAGGCCGACGACGTGCTGGCGGAAGGCCGCAACCAGGTGCGCGGCCTGCGCGACGCCGGCAGCTACCAGCACGAGCTGCCACGTTTGTTCACCGAGCTGGGACAGCATCTGCGCGAAGAACAGGCGGCCGACTTCGTGGTGATCGTCACCGGCCAGCCGACCGCGCTGGACGAGGTGGCGGCCGAACACCTGTACCACATCGGCCGCGAGGCGCTGCTGAACGCCTTCCGCCATTCGGGCGCCAGCCGCATCGAACTGGAACTGGGTTATGCCAGCCAGTTCGTCACGCTGCAGGTACGCGATGACGGCCGCGGCATCGATGAACAGGTGCTGGCGGCCGGCGAACGGCCCGGCCACTGGGGCCTGATCGGCATGCGCGAGCGCGGCGCCAAGATCGGCGCCACGCTGGAGCTGCGCTGCCGTCCGGGCATGGGCACGGTGGTGCACGTGGTGACGCCGGCCGCGACGATTCATCTGCACCAGCCGGGACCGCTGCGGCGCTGGCTGCGGCGCGAGGCCGCCTAAGCACCCGGCCGCTTACTGCACCACGCCGCAGGAATGCAGGTCGAGGATGCCGCGCTCGATGGCCAGCGTCACCGCGTGGGTGCGGTCGCTGGCATTCAGCTTGGCCAGGATGCTCTTCATGTGCACCTTGACGGTTTCCTCGGAAATCACCAGGTGCATGCCGATGCGCTTGTTGCTCTGGCCACCGGCCACCAGCTGCAGCACCTCCACTTCGCGCTTGCTCAGCGCGCCCTCGTGCCAGTGCTCGGCGATGCCGCTGGCCACGGCGGCCGGGATGCTGCGCCGGCCCTCGTGCACGCAGCGGATGGTCGCCAGCAGTTCGCGCCGCAGCATGCTCTTTAACAGATAGCCGGCGGCGCCGGCGGAAATCGCGCGCTGCGCCAGCACGTCGCCCTCGTAGGTGGTCAGCACCACGATGCGGGCGTTGGGGAACTCCTTGCGGATGGCGATGGTGGCGTCGATGCCGTTCATGTCGGGCATCTGGATGTCCATCAGCGTCACGTCGGGCTGCAGGCGGCGATAGGCGTCGAGCGCCTGTACACCGTTGGTGGCCTCGGCCACCAGCCGCATGTCGTCTTCGTCGGCGATCACGCTGGCTATGCCTTCGCGGAACATCGGATGGTCATCCACGCTGAGGATGGAGATCGGCGGGGTCGGGGCCGGGGTCATGAGATTCTCTCGAATAAATTTCGGGCGTGTAGCCTAATCATGCCACATCCGCAACCATGACACTATACCTCCATTTGGGTAGAGGCTACCTCCCGGATCGGGGCGTGGCAAAAACCGGTGAAACGCTTAACCTTCTGTTCAGCATAGCGTATCCATGTGAGAGGCAAACGAACATGCGGGGATTCAGCTCCGGTTTTCCGCGCGGGAGCGCGGGCGTTGGCCTCCTGCTGTTAAGGGTGGCGGTCGGCTTGCAGCTGCTTGCCGAAAATGGCTGCACCGGCGCCACGCCCTGGTGGCTGGCGGCGGTCGAACTGGTCGTCGGCCTGGCGCTGGTGTCGGGCATGCTGACGCCCATCGCCAGCCTGCTCAGCGGCGCTTACCAGATGGTGTGCCTGGGGCACGCCACCTGGAGCCATGCGGCGCCGCTGCTGATCGCCGTGATCACGGCGATTGCCCTGGTCCTGCTGGGCGCGGGGGCGTATTCGCTGGACGCCCGCCTGTTCGGGCGGCGCCGGCTGGTGCTGCCGCTGAACCACATGGAACGCGACTGATTCTGGTTTTTTATTTTAGGAGAGTGACATGCGAATGGATAACCGAACCTGGCCACAGACCGCCGTCGGCGGTACCGGTAACACCAACGCCATCGTCCAACAAGGCGACAAAGTCCAAGTGCTGATCGCACACGCGGACCCGATAGTCAGCGCCGGCGTGGCCGCGCTGCTGGGCGCGCACGGCGATATGCACATCACCACCGTGGCCGCCGCCGACGCGGTCGGCCACGGTGGCGCGGACGTCGTCATCCTCGACCACCGCAACGGCCTGGAACACATGCGCCGTTGCGCCAGCGCGCCGCACCACGACACCCCGGCGCGGGTGTTGATCGTGACGCAGCTGGAACGCGAATGGGAAGTGCGCACCGCCATGATGGCCGGCGTGCACGGCTACCTGCTGCAGAACGCCGATCCCGAGCAGCTGCTGACGGCGGTGCGCTCGCTGAGCCGCGGCATGCGCTACCTCAGCGCGGAACTGAGCCGCTGCGTGGCGGACAGCTTCACCCGCATCGGCCTGACCAGCCGCGAAACCGACGTGCTGCAGCTGCTGGCCCAGGGCCAGTGCAACAAGTCGATCGCGCGCGAACTGGGCATCGGCGTCGGCACCGTCAAGACCCACGTCAAAGGTCTTTTTGACAAGCTTGGCGCCACGGCACGCACCCACGCCGTGGTGCTGGCCGCGCGCCGCGGCCTGGTCAGCGACTCGTTCCTGACCAATAATCCGCATTGATGGCGTTGCCGTATCGGGCAAATCCCCTGTAAAATCAGGGGATGCATGCCCAGGCCCTTTCCATGAACACGCCAAAACGCCAGTCGCGCTACCAGCGCGTCATGATGTTTTTCGTGCTGCTGTTCCTGGCGCTGCAACTGCTGGGAGCGAATTCCCACACCCACGCCTACACCGACCACGAACCGGATTGCGCGGCCTGCTCGGTGGTGCACCTGCCCGCGGGCGGCGTGCCGCCGCTGGCGCTGGCGCTGCTGCCGGTGGCGCCGCAGGCCGGCGTGGCACTGGTCATGCCGGCCGTCCCGGTGCGTACGGCACGCAATGAATACCTGACGCCTCCCTCCCACGCGCCGCCCGGCGTTGCTGTTTCTTCCATCTGAACTTTTTAATATCGGCTGCCGCCTGCGCCTGATCGGGCCATTGCGCCGCCACGTCTGAACATTCGAGGATTGAACATGCAACACACGCCACAACTCCGCACCCTGCCGCTGCTGATCGCCGCCGCTTTCTACGCCCACCACGCCCTGGCCGAAGACGCGGCGCCTGCGCCCGATGTCATGCCGTCGGTGGAAGTCACCGCCGCCCACCTGAAAAGCGCCCGCATCGACCTGTCGCCGAACGTCGGCACCACCATCTACAGCATCGACAAGCACATGGTCGACCAGTTGGGCCAGGGCGACAACACGCCCTTCAATGAAGTGCTGCTGCGCTTGCCGGGCGTGAGCCAGGATTCCAAAGGCTCGGGCTCGATCCACGTGCGCGACGACCATGGCAACGTGCAGTACCGCGTCAACGGCGTGCAGCTGCCGGAGTCGATCAGCGGTTTCGGTCAATCGATTGACACCCGTTTCGTCGAGTCGACCGATTTCATCACCGGCGCGCTGCCGGCCCAATTCGGCCTGCGCACCGCCGGCATCGTCGACATCCAGACCAAGGAAGGCCAGCCGAAATCGGGCGGCCGCGTGGGTGTGCTGGTCGGCAGCCACGATCACGTCGAGCCGAGCGCGGAATTCTTCGGCACCCAGGGCGCGTTCAATTACTACCTGTCCGGCAGCTACCTGTCGAACGGGCTCGGCATCGAAAATCCGCTGCCTACCCGCAGCGCGCTGCACGACAAGACCAGGCAGTCGAAATCCTTCGGCGCGCTGTCGTACTTTTTGGACGATAACACCCGACTCGGCCTGATGTTCGGCACCTACAACGGCCGCTTCCAGATCCCCAACAATCCGGCGCAGGAACCGGCGTTCGCCATCGGCGGCGCCACGCCGCCGGCTTCGTCGCAGCTGGATGAGAACCAGCGCGAGAAGAACCGCTTCGTGGTGCTGTCGCTGCAGAAGAGCATGGGCGATTTCAATTACCAGCTGTCGGGCTTTCACCAGTATTCGGAACTGCGCTACATTCCGGATGCGCTGGGCGACCTGGCCTACAACGGCGTATCGTCCAACACGCTGCGCTCGAACGCCTCCAGCGGCACCCAGTTCGACGCCAGTTACAAGCTGAATGAGGCCCACACCCTGCGCGCCGGCCTGGCCTACACGCGCCAGACCACGCACAGCGACAACAGCGTCAGCGTGTTCGACATGAACGACGACGGCACCCAGGCCAGCACCACGCCACGCACCATCGTCGACAATGGCGGCAAGACCGGCCACTCCTCCAGCGTCTACCTGCAGGACGAATGGCATATCGGCGCGCCGCTGACGGTCAATTACGGCGTACGCTTCGACAAGGTGGCTGCCTTCGTCGACGAACAGCAATGGAGCCCGCGCGTCAATGTCGCCTACCAGCTGGCCAAGGGCACGGCGCTGCACGCCGGCTACTCGCGTTACTTCACGCCGCCGCCGCAGGAACTGGCGGCGCAGTCGAGCATCGACAAGTACGCCGGCACCTCGAACGCGCCGGAGGTGGCAGCCTCGGACAACGTGCGCTCGGAACGCACCCATTATTTCGACGTGGGCCTGAGCCACCAGTTCAGCGAGCAGCTGACCTTCACCGCTGACGCCTACTACAAGCGCATCCGCAACATGCTCGATGAAGGCCAGTTCGGCCAGGCGCTGATACTGTCGCCGTTCAATTACGACCGCGGTTTCGCCAAGGGCCTGGAACTGTCGGCCGTCTACAACCAGAAGAACTGGGGCGGCTTCCTCAACGTCACCACGCAGAAGGCGGAAGCGAGCAACATCGTTTCCGGCCAGGCCCTGTTCGGCCAGGACGAACTCGATTACATCGCCAACCACTACGTGCACGTCGATCACGACCAGACCGTGTCGGTGTCGGGCGGCGCCCATTACCACTGGGGCGACAACCAGGTCAGCGGCGACGTCCTGTACGGCAGCGGCCTGCGCATGACGCCGGACGGCGGCGCGCCGAACTCCGGGCACCTGCCGCGCTACGCCACCGTCAACCTGGCGCTGACCCATACCTGGAAAGCCACGCCGGTCGGCACGGTCGAGGGCCGCCTGGCGCTGATCAACGCCTTCGACAAGGTTTATCTGCTGCGCGACGGTTCCGGCATCGGCGTCGGCGCGCCGCAGTATGGCGAGCGCCGCTCGCTGTACGCCGGGATTTCGACCAGTTTTTAAATATAGTTAGGAGTCCTTGTCAATTAAATCCGGCCGTGTATAATGCCACGCATGGACACCAAAACCGACAAGCCGTGGCAGGATACGCCTGATGTCTCAGCGCGCATCGTTACCGCTATCGGGCGCATCGCCAGTGTGATGCGCTCCGGTATGTGGGAATTCGCCACGGCCGAAAACCTGAATCCCACCCAGGCCGAGATGCTGCAGCTGCTGCAGGGTCGTACCCAGGGTGTGCGCCTGTCCTGGCTCGCATCGCAGTTGTCGATCAGCGCCGCCAGTGCCAGCGATTCGGTGTCGGCGCTGGTGGCCAAGGGTTTGCTGGTCAAAGCCCGCGCCGAGGACGATGGTCGCGCCACCGCACTGTTCCTGACACCGGAAGGTGCAGTGATGGCGGCCCGCATCGGCAGCGCCCTCGGTTTCGCCGAACAGGCCGCGGCCGCCCTGCCCGCGTCACAGCAGGCGGAGCTGCTGACCGGTCTGTTCAAACTGATCTCCCAGTTGCAGAAGACCGAACGTTTTCCCGAAATGCGCGCCTGTTTGTCGTGCCGGTTCTTTGAACCGAACCGCCATCCGGGCAAGGCTGCGCCGCACCACTGCAATCTGGTGGATGCACCATTGTCGGTACCGCTGCTGCGCATGGATTGTCAGGAGCATCAACCAGCCGAGCCGGCGGCCAAGGCCCGGAACTGGAAAGTGTTTGCATAGGGTTGCCACCAGATCCTGCGCAATTTTTTTTGGCTATATTAGTTAGGACTCCTATTTTAAACCACTGAAAGGAATCACCATGTCCCGCATCGCTCTCGTTACCCCCGCCGACACCACCGGCGAACGCCAACAACTGCTGGCCCAGATTCAGAGCGCATTTGGCGCCACGCCCAACATGTTCAAGGCCGTGGCCAATTCCACCGCCGCGCTGAAAAGCATGTGGGGCGCGTTCGGCGCCCTGGGCGGCGGCGTGATTCCGGCCAAGCTGGGCGAACAGATCGCCGTCGCCATTGCCGACCGCAATGAATGCGAATACTGCCTGGCCGCGCATACGGTCCTGGGCCGCAAGGCCGGCGCCAGCGCCGATGAAATGAGCGCGGCGCAGGCCGGCCGGTCGGACGATCCGAAGACCGCCGCCGCGCTGCGCTTCGCCACCGCCGTGGTCAACAACCGCGCCCAGATCGGCGACGAGGAAGTGGCCGGCCTGCGCGCCGTCGGTTTCAGCGACGAAGAAATCATGGAGATCCTGGCGCATGTGGCGCTCAACCTGTTCACCAACTACGTGAACGTGGCGTTCCAGGTGCCGGTCGATTTCCCTGCCGTCAAACTGCGCGCCAAGTAAGGAGCGGCCATGTACCCTGTCGCCCCGGAATTGCAGGTCGAATCCTGGCTCAACGCGGCACTGCCGTTGTCGCTGGCGCAGTTGCGCGGCAAAGTGGTGGTGATCCACGCCTTCCAGATGCTGTGCCCCGGCTGCGTCTCGCACGGCATCCCGCAGGCCAGGACCATCCGCGCCACTTTTGCGGAGCAGGACGTGGCGGTGCTCGGACTGCACTCGGTGTTCGAGCATCATGCGGTGATGAACCGCGCCGCGCTGGAAGCCTTCGTGCAAGAGTACCGCATCGACTTCCCGGTGGCGATCGACCGGCCTTCCGGTGACGAACCGGCATGATTATCCTGTAACGTATAATCGGCGCGTGCCGGCGCTTGCCGGCACTTCCAGATTAATTATTTTGTAACGTATAATCAACCATCCGGATAATAATAGTTCTCGTTACATGATCGATCTCGCGCTGGTACTTTACCTGGTAGTGATACTGCCGTCGATGCGGCTGTGGCGCAGCCTGCAAAAGTCCATCACGCCGCGCCGTCCGCGCGTGCAGGTGTATGGCACGGCCATCCGCGAAATCGCCATCCTGCTGGTGGCCCTGCTGCTGGCCAGTTGGTGGAGCGGCCATGGCGCCGCGGACCTGGGACTGGCGCCGCCGGATTCCGGCGCCGCGCTATGGTGCCTGCTGATACCGGCCATCCTCCTGCCGCTGCTGCACTATGCCGGCAAGCTGCGCCAGCGCAGCCTGAATCCCGAGCAACTGGCGGCGGACTATGAACGCCTGCGCCGGGACGAAAGCCTGCCGCGCACCAAACGCGAACTGAATCTGTATCTGGTGCTGTCGGTGTTCCTCGGCGCCGGCTGGGAACTGCTGTACCGCGGCTTCCTGCTGCTGGCGCTGACGCCGGTGATGGGCGTCTGGCGCACCGTGATCATTGCCGGCGTGGCCTACGGCGCGGCCCACGGCTACACCAGCCGCAAGCAGATCGGCGCCAGCATCGTCTCCGCCCTGCTGTTCGCCGGCGGCTATGCGCTGACAGGCAGCCTGTGGTGGCTGATCGTACTGCACACCGGCCTGCCGGCGATGACCGCCATCGCCTACTACAAGATCATCAATCAGGACGATGGCGACAAGGCGCAAGCCGTATCGCCCTGAAGCCACGCAAGCCGTCATTTACATAGTCTCATCGGGAGTTGGGTAAAACATAAAACCACATCTTTGGAGGACGACATGAAGACGCAACGCACGCTACTCGCCGCCAGCCTGGCCGCGGCTTTCTTCGCACCCCAGCTCCGCGCCGCCGATGATGTGCAGTCGGTGGTGGTCACCGCGCAGTCCCGCAAACAGCTGGTGCAGGACGTGCCGATGACCATGCAGGTGCTGTCCACCAAAGATATCGAGGCGATCGGCGCCAAGGACCTGGCGGACCTCAACGGCTACATTCCCGGCCTGGTGGTCGACGCCACCGAACCCACCCAGCCCGGCTTCGGCATACGCGGCGTGCAGGCCGGCGACTTCGGCATCGCCACCGATTCGCCGGTGGGGATTTATGTCGACGGCGTCTACACCGGCAAGACCGGCGGCGCGCTGATGAACTTCATCGACGTCCAGCGCATCGAGGTGATCAAGGGACCGCAAGGCACCCTGTTCGGCCGCAACAGCGCGGCCGGCGCCATCGCCATCGTCACCAACGATCCCGGATTTCAGCTGGACGCCGCCGGCCATCTGAAAGTCGGGCGCTTCAACCGCGCCAATGCGGACGTCATGCTCAACCTGCCGATCAGCGGCACCATGGCGGCGCGCATCGTCGCCGTGCGCGCCGGCAGCGAAGGCTGGGCGGACAACGCCGCCACCGGCAAGAAGTCCGGCGGCGACAAGGACTGGGCCACCCGCATCTCGCTGCGCAAGGACGTCGACGTCGCCAGGGTGGTGCTGGGCCTCGAGCACGAAAACATGGAGCAGTACGGCCGCCCGGCCTTCGGCGTGATCAAGAATCCGGCGCTGCCGCTGGCCGGCTACCGCGGCGTCTACGATGCCGCCTACACCGCCAATTTCGTCGATCCCTTCAGCGCGCCGCTGGCCAATGACCAGCAGGGCAACGAAGGCCGCACGTTCGATGGCGCCAACCTGCGCATCGAAGCGCCGCTGGCCGGTTTGACCTTCAACTCGACCACCGCTTACCGCCGCTTCCAGACCCACAACCTGACCGACAACGACGGCGGCGCGCGGCCCGACCTGTATCTGACCACGCAGGACGCCAAGCGCGCGCGCAGCTTCCAGCAGGAGTTCAAGCTGTCCGGCAAAACCGCTACGCTGGACTGGATCGCGGGCCTGAGCTTCTATCACAACAACGAGCACCAGGACGCCGGCGCCTTCGTCACCACCGGCACGCTGGACACCCTGAGCCAGTTCGCCGGCGGCGATGCCAATTTCGCCATGCTGTTCGGCGGCCTGGCGGCGGCCGGACTGCCCGGCATCCGTCCCGACAGCGTGTTCTCCTGGGACGAAACCCACTACAGCGACGTACGTACCCGCTCCGCCTCGGTCTACGGCGACACCATCTGGCATCTGACGCCGCACACCAACGTCACCGCGGGCCTGCGCTACACGCGCGACAAGAAGCGCATGACCTGGTTCGTGCCGGGCCGCGTGTCGCCGCAGCTGGACGATTTCCTCAATCGCTTCGGGCCGCTGGCCGGGATCGACGCCAGCGCCTTCCCGTCCAACGTCATCTTCGCCACCGCCGCGCAACTGGCCGCCGCGCCGGTCACGCGCGAAAAGGACTGGACCGACTGGAGCCCGCGCCTGGTGCTGGACCATAAGCTCAACCCGGACACCCTGCTGTTCGCCTCCGTCGCGCGCGGCTATCAGGCCGGCGGCTTCAACATCTTCACGCCGCCCAACCCGGCTTCCGCCACGCGCACCGGCCAGGACCCGAGCTTCGAGCCGGAGAAGATGACCAATTTCGAGGCCGGCGTGAAACTGGCGCTGCCGGCCATGCGCGCCACCGTCAACGCCGCGCTGTTTGCCTACAAGTTCAAGAACCTGCAGGACATCCAGCTTTACAGCGTGGGCACGGTGCCGACCTATAACGTGGTGGCCAGCGACCAGAAAGCGCACGGTCTGGACGTCGATGGCCGCATCCGCCTGTCGCCGCGGGTAACGCTGTTCGGCGGCTTCGAATACATAGACCAGACCTACACCCGCTATCAGCGCCTGGACGCCGGCGGCAACGTCATGCTGGACCTGGGCGGGCAGCCGGTCGGCACGCCGCGCCTGACCGCTATGGCGGGCGTGAACATGAACTGGGAACTGGCGGCCGGCCGCGCCAGCGTCAATTTCCAGGGCACGCACTCCACCGCGCAGCGCTGCAATACCGATACGGCGGACCTGAGCTGCCTGACGACGGCGACACTGAAGACCGGCCGCGCGCAAAGCAAATACGATCTGCGCCTGGGCTGGGACAGCCCCGGCTCGCGCTACGGCGTCGCGCTCATCGTGAACAACGTGTTCGACCAGCGTTATGTACAATCGCTCGGGGGGCAAACCGAGCAATACGGCGCGCCATATGCATATCTGACGCCGCCGCGCGCGATCGGCGTCGAATTCAGGGCCAGCATGTAATGTCATCAAAAACCGGACCGGCTGTTGCGGCAGCGTTGGTGGTGGTAGCGGTCGTGGCGGGCGGTGCGGCGACACTGGCGGTGCGGCCGCCGGAGTTGCTGCGGGTCGGCGCCAACTACGGCGCCAAGATCGTGTGCTCGAATGTCTTCATCGCCGGGCGCGATGCGCAGGCCGTGCTGGCCGACGACGTGCAGGCGCCCGGCCATCCCGTCCTCAAACATCTGCGCGTCAGCGTGGATGCGCAGCGCAAGCTGGTGCGCACCCAGTTCTTCGGTTTCGTCGGCGACGGCATGGCCATTTACCGGCCCGGCACCGGCTGCGCGGCGGTGCCCGATGGCGACGTGGCGCAGGCATCGCAATACCAGTTCAATCCTTTGCCGATCTGGGCGCCCTCGCCCAACGTGCCCTGGCCCACGGGTTCGCAGGCGCAGACCGATGCGGCCGTGCAGGCGGTGCTGGACCAGGATGCGCTGGCGGGACCGGGCATGCGCGGCATGGCGGTGATCCATCGCGGACGGCTGGTGGCGCAGCGCTATGGCGCGGGCTTCAGCGCAGCCACGCCGCTGCTGGGCTGGTCGATGACCAAGACCGTCAGTGCGGCGCTGGTCGGGATGCAGATCGCCGAGGGCAAGCTGTCGATGCAGCAGAGCGGCTTCTGGCCGGACAAAAGCGACAACCGCTCGCCCATCATGCTGGCGCAGCTGATGTCCATGAGCAGCGGCCTGCGCTGGAACGAGGAATATGGCGACGTCTCCGACGTCACCCGCATGCTGTACCTGGAGCCGGACATGGCCGGCTTCGCGATGGGGCAGCCGCTGGAGCAGGCGCCCGGCACCAGCTGGAACTATTCGAGCGGCACCACGGTGTTGATGTCGCGACTGTGGCAGAACGCGGCGGCGGGCAAGGCCCACAGCCCGACGTCGCCGGCGGTGCTGTCGCTGCCGCACGACCGCCTGTTCGCGCCACTCGGCATGAACAGCGCGGTCATCGAAGCCGATGCGCGCGGCAATCTGGTCGGCTCCAGTTACATGTACGCCACCACGCACGACTGGGCGCGCTTCGGCCAGTTCCTGCTGCAGGAAGGCGTCTGGCAGGGCAAGCGCATCCTGCCCGCGGGATTTGTCGGCATGATGCAGCAGGCGGCGGCGATATCGGGCGGGCAGTACGGACAAGGCCAGGTATGGCGCTGGGGACCGTCCGGCAATACGCCGGAAGGACAGAATCCCGATACACGCTTCCAGCTGCCGGCCGACACCTACTGGATGGAAGGCCATGATGGACAGAGCATCGCCGTGGTGCCGTCGCGTCAGCTGGTGCTTGTGCGCCTGGGTCTGACGCCGCACAAGCTGCTGTATCAGCCGCAGGCGCTGCTGGCGGCCGTGCTCAAGGCGGCGCAACCGTGAGCGGCGCCCTGCCATTCGGTCTGCTGCGCCACCACGGCGCGATGCTGCTGGCCGGCGCGCGCATCGTCGGCCACACGCTGCGCCCGCCCGCCGCCGGCACGAACATCGCACCGGTCACGCGCACCATCCCGGCACCGCCCACCGACCTGGTGGCGGAATACCTGGCCTGGGCCGGCGCCGACGGCCGCTATGCGGGCGAACTGCCGCCGCACATGGTGTCGCAATGGAGCCTGCCGCTGGTCGGCGAACTGCTGCTGCGCACGGCGTACAAGCTGACCAGCGTGATCAACCAGGGTGTCGACTTGCGCGTGCGCGGCCCGCTGCCGCGCGGCGTGCCGCTGCGGCTCAGCGCCGCCATCGAGAAGATGGAGGAAGCGCCGGGGCGCGCCAAAGTCGTGGTGGTCGTCAGCACCGGCACGACACAGCAGCCGGCGCTGGTGGAGACGCGACTGCACATGAGCTTTTTGCAGCCCGGCCCGCGTCCGCTCAAGACGCCGCAGCCGCCGCGGCCAGCGGAGCCGCAATGGCACACCGCCGGCAGCTGGCGGGCCGACCGGCGTGACGGCCTGCACTTCGCCCTGCTGACCGGTGACTTCAACCCCATACACTGGTGCGCCCCGCTGGCGCGGCAATCCGTCTTCAAGGGCATGGTGCTGCACGGCTTCGGCAGTCTCGTGCGCAGCTACGAGGTGCTGATGCGGCATGGCCTCGCGTTCAGCGAAATCGAAGTGCGCTTCCTTAAACCGGTGCCCCTGCCCTCGCCCATGCTGTGCGTGCAGGTCGGGGATACCAGCCGTGCCCCCCATGCACAGGCGCCAGACGCCGATATGGCGGAAGCGCCTGCCGGCTGGTGCGCATTGCGCCTGGTCAGCGGTGGTGATGGCGATGGCGACACGGTGCATTTGGCCGGGCGCCTGCGCTGACCGCATTGCGCGCCAGGCGCCGGGCCGTCTGCCGCCCTAGCGGCATTTGCCGCGCACGGCGGCGGCGATGAGCCAGGGCAGCGCGTACGGCCCCACCACGGCGATCGGGCCGATGGTGGCAGGCTGCAGTCTGAGCGCATCGCCGTGCAGGCAGTCCGGCACCTTGGCCTCGTCGAACGCCGCGCTCATGCGGGCCGAAGTGCTGTCGCCGCTGCGGTAAGCCGGGCCCTGTTGCTTGTCGGCCGGCAGCGGGCGCGGATCCTCGGCGATGGTGTCGCGCACCGCCTTCCTGATCACCTCATCGGTCAGGCCGGGCTTCTCCGGCGCGCCCAGATCCGGCGCCACCGGCTGCTGCTGCGGCCCCGCCAGGCTCAATCCGTGCACGGCGCACAAAAGAACGATAAGCGTGGTCTTCATGCGTTGATTCTGCCACGCCGGCCTTGCGTGCGTCACCATAGTTACAATTTTTTTAAAATATCCGGCAAACCAGACCAGGGAGAAGATATGTCGGATTGGACCAGCGGTTACGTCGCGGATATCGCCTATACCTACGGCTACTACGCCGAATTGAACCCGCTGCGCGCGCGCCTGCTGCTGTTGAATTCGCGGCTGGTGCCGCCGCGCGTGGGCACGGCGTGCGAACTGGGCTTCGGCCAGGGCGTCAGCGTCAACATTCATGCCGCCGCCTCCGGCACGCGCTGGTACGGCACCGACTTCAATCCCTCCCAGGCCGGCTTTGCCCAACAGCTGGCATCGAGCTACAGCGATGGCGCGCAGCTCTACGATCAGGCGTTCGCCGAATTCTGCGCCCGCGACGACCTGCCCGACTTCGACTACATCGCCCTGCACGGCATCTGGAGCTGGATCTCCGACCACAACCGCGACGTCATCGTCGACTTCCTGCGCCGCAAACTCAAGGTGGGCGGCATCCTCTACCTCAGCTACAACACCCAGCCCGGCTGGACCGCCATGGTGCCGGTACGCGACCTGCTGACGCGCCACGCCGAGATCATGACCTCGCCCGGCGCCGGCATGGTGGCCAAGGTCGACAACGCCATCACCTTCGCGCGCAAGCTGTGGGCCGCCAATCCGGCCTTCGCCAGGGCCCATCCGCAAGTGGCGGAGCGGCTCAAGGCGATCGAGGCGCAGGACCGCCATTACGTCGCCCACGAATACTTCAACCGCGACTGGCTGCCCATGTCGTTCGCCAAGGTGGCCGACTGGCTGGAACACGCCAAGCTGAATTTCGCCTGCTCCGCCACCGCCGCCGAGCATGTCCCGGAAGTCCAGCTGACGGCCGAACAGCGCGCCCTGCTGGACGAGCTGCCGGACCCGGTGTTCCGCCAGAGCGTGCGCGATTTCATGATCAACCAGCAGTTCCGCCGCGATTACTGGGTCAAGGGGCCGCGCCAGCTCACCCCACTGGAGCACGCGGAACAGATCAGCGCCTTGCGCGTGGTGCTGTTCATGCCGGCCGCCGAGGTCGGCTACACGCTGAACAGCATCCTGGGCCAGGTTACCTTGAGTGAGGCGATCTACAAGCCGGTACTGCAGCTGCTGGCCGACCACCAGCCGCGCACCATCGGCCAGCTGGCGCAGGCGCTGCGCGAGTATCAGATATCGCTGGCGCAGGTGCAGCAGGCGGCCATCGTATTGATGGAAAAAGGCGCACTGGCGGTCGCCCAGGATGACGAGGCCATCGCCCGCTGCAGGCCGCGCGCCAGCGCGCTGAACCGCGTGCTGCTGGAGCAGGCGCGCGGCGGCCAGGCCGTGCAGTTTCTGGCCAGTCCGGTGCTGGGCGGCGGCGTCACGGTCGAGCGCATACAGCAGCTGTTTTTGCTGGCGCGCGTGCACGGCAAGGGCCAGCCCGGCGAGCTGGCGGATTACGCCTGGGCGCTGCTCAAGGCACAGGGCCAGGCGCTGGTGAAGGATGGGGCGACGCTGCAGGGCGACGAGCAGAACCTGGCGGAACTCAACGTGCGCGCCGAAGCGTTCAGCGCCACCCGTCTGCCGCTGCTAATCGCCCTCGGCGTGGTGGACTGACGGCGGCGCCACGCATACCCTGTTGCGGCCGCCCTGCTTGGCCGCGTACAGCAGCTTGTCGGCTTCGGCCAGCCAATCGGCCGGCGTGTGCGCCTTGTCCATGAAGGCGACGCCGATCGAGATGGTGATCGGATGCCCCTCCAGCAGCGTGGCGGCGGCGACGGCCGCGCGCAAGCCTTCCGCCAGATGGCCGGCCGCGATCAGGCTGGCGCCGGCGGCGATGATGGCAAACTCCTCGCCGCCGTAACGGAAGATGCGGTCCGACGAGCGCGTGTGGCGGCGCATCAGCTCCGCCAGCCGCACCAGCACCTGGTCGCCGGCGGCGTGGCCATGCTGATCGTTGATCTGCTTGAAATGGTCGAGATCGAGCAGCAGCAGGCTGGCCTCGAGCTGCGGACGGCGTTCCTGCGCATGCTCGGCCAGACGCCGTTCCAGCGCGCGCCGGTTGCCGACGCCGGTCAGGAAGTCGCGCTCCACCGCCGTGTGCAATTCCTGGTTTTGCCGGCCGGTGCGATAGGCAAAGATGTAGGCGAACAGATTCACCAGCCCGATGGTGACGATGATAGTGGCCAGGTTGATGGTCGCCAGTTGCGCGACCAGAATGGCGATCAGTATCAGCAGGCCGACGCTGTTGATGGCCAGCGCCAGCGTCGGCCGCAGCACGAAGTAGGCGGCGATCATGGTCGGATACACCCAGTAGACCAGCGACACGCCGCGCAGATAGACGGTGGCCAGCATGCCGGCCGAGTAAAAGATGGTGACGCCCAGGCTGGCCACCCTGTGACGGCCGGTGCGCCAGACGTGGACGATCACCGCCGACATGGCCAGCACCAGCGCCATGTCCACCGCCGCCGACATCCAGGCGCCGTTGAGCAGCCGATAGATCCCGAACGGCAGGATGCTGGGGATGCTGAGGGCGCACAGCAGCATCAGGATCACTTCCTGCTGGCTGCGCTGGCGCCCGGTGGACCGCCAGCGCCAGCGACTGCGGCCGGCGCTCTCGTCCCCGTTCATGGCATCCCTCAATGCGCGCCTTGCGGAGCCGGTTCGTTCGGCGGCGGCGCGTGCGCGTCGTCGGCCGGCGCGGCTTCCGCCTTGTGTTCGCCCGCCAGGAACATATACATGGCCGGCACCACGAACAAGGTGAACAGGGTGCCGATCGACAGGCCGGTGAAGATCACCAGCCCCATGGCGTGACGCCCGGCCGCGCCGGCGCCGGAGGCGATCACCAGCGGAATCACGCCGAACACCATCGCCGCCGTGGTCATCAGGATGGGCCGCAGGCGGGTCGCCGCCGCTTCCTCGATCGCCTCGCGCTTGGACTTGCCGCCCTCGCGCAGATGGTTGGCCACTTCCACGATCAGGATGCCGTGCTTGGAAATCAGGCCCATCAGCGTCACCAGGCCGACCTGGGTATAGATGTTGATCGAGGCGAAGCCGAGGAAGATGAAGGTCATCGCGCCGAACAGCGCCATCGGCACCGAGAACAGGATCACCACCGGATCGCGGAAGCTTTCGAACTGCGCCGCCAGCGCCAGGAACACGATGATGATCGCGAACAGCATGGTGACCAGGAAGCCGCCCGATTCCTTGGCGTACTGGCGCGATTCGCCGGAGAAGTCGGCGGTGTAGCCGGACGGCGCCACCTGCGCCAGGGTGTCGCGCAGGTACTGCTGGATTTCACCCTGCGAGGCGCCGGTCACGCCCGAGATGGTGGCCGAATTCAGCTGCTGGAAGCGCGTGATCGATTCCGGCTGCACGCTGTACTTGATGCTGGCCACGGTGCTCGCCGGGATCATGTCGCCGTTTGGCGTCTTGATATAGAAGTCCAGCACGTCGCTGGCGTTCAGGCGGTCCACCTGCTGCACCTGCGGGATCACCTTGTAAGAACGGCCGGCGATCGAGAAGTAGTTGACGTAGCCGCCGCCCAGCGCCGCCGCCATGGCGTTGCCGAAGTCCTGCTGCGTCAGCCCCAGCGTGGCCAGCTTGTCGCGGTCCACCTCGACCTTGGCCTGCGGCGTGTCGATCTTCAGGTCGACGTCGACGAAGTAGAACTTGTTGTCCTTACGCGCCTTGTCCAGCACCGCCTGCGCCACCGTGTTCAGGTTCTCGAACGGCTCGGTGGTGGTGATCACGAACTGCACCGGCAGACCGGAGCTGCCGGGCAGCGCCGGGAACTGGAATGCCGCCACGCGGCCGCCGGCGATGTGATTCCACTTGGCCTGCAGCTCCTGCTGGATTTCATGCGCCGAGCGCGAACGCTTGTCCCAGGACTTGAACAGCACGCCGCCGATACCGGCATTGGTGGTCGGCACGCCGGTGATCTGGAACATCTGCTCGTACTCGGGCAGCGACTTGGCCACTTCGAAGATCTGTTTGGCGTAGGTCTGCATCTGGTCGGAAGTGGCGGTCGGCGCGCCGACCACCTGCGACAGCACGATGCCCTGGTCCTCTTCCGGCGCCAGTTCCGACTGCGACATCTTGAACTGCACGATCAGCAGCGCGAACACGATCACGCCGAACACGATCAGCACCGACCAGGTATTCAACAGGCTATGCAGCACGCGCAGATAGCCGTCGTGCACCTTGTTGAACACCTTGTCGATGGCCTGGACGAATTTACCCTCGTCCTGCGTGTGGTCGAAGAAGTGACCGCACATCATCGGCGACAGGGTCAGCGCGACGATGCCGGACACCGCCACCGCGCCGGCCAGCGTGAAAGCGAATTCGGTGAACAGCGCGCCGGTCAGGCCGCCCTGAAAACCGATCGGCACGTACACCGCGATCAGCACCACCGTCATCGCCAGGATCGGACTACCCAGCTCGCGCGCGGCGATGATGGCGGCGTCGAACGGCGCCATGCCCTGCTTCATGTGGCGGTCGACGTTTTCCACCACGATGATGGCGTCGTCCACCACCAGGCCGATGGCCAGCACGATCGCCAGCAGCGTCAGCAGATTGATCGAATACCCCAGCAGCAGCATCACGAAGAAGGTGCCGATCAGCGACAGCGGCATCGCCACCACCGGCACGATCACCGCGCGGAAGCTGCCCAGGAACAGGTAGATCACCACCGTCACGATGATCAGTGCCTCGATCAGGGTCTTGATCACTTCGTCGATGGAGGTGTTGATGAACTCCGTCGAGTCGTACACGATTTCGCCGGTCAGGCCGGTCGGCAGCTGGGATTTGATGCCGGGGAAGGCTTCGCGCACGCGCTTGGCCACATCCAGAATATTCGCCTCCGGTGCCACCTTGATACCGATGAACACCGAACGCACGCCGCTGAACGCCACGTTGAAATCGTAGTTCTCGGAGCCCAGTGTGACGGTGGCGATATCCTCCAGGTGGACGATGGCGCCGCCGCTTTCCTTGATGGCCAGCTGCTTGAACTCATCGACCGTGTGCAGGTCGGTGCCGGCCACCAGCGGCACGGTCACCATCTGCCCCTTGGCGGCGCCCAGGCCGGCCAGGTAGTTGTTCGACGCCAGCGCCGCGCTGACCTCGGCGGCGGTGACGCCGTGGGCCGCCATCTTGCTGGAGTCCAGCCAGGCGCGCAGCGCGAACTGGCGCGCCCCCAGCAGCTCGGCGGTCTGCACGCCCTGGATCGAATCGAGCTTGGGCTTGACCACGCGCAGCAGGAAATCGGTGACGTTATTGGTCGGCAGCGTGTCGCTGTAGAAGCCCATGTACATGGCGTCCGTGGTCTGGCCGGTCTGCACCGTCAGCACCGGCTGCTGCGCCTGTTGCGGCAGCTGGTTCCTGACCGAGTTGACCTGGGTGGTGATCTCGGTCAGCGCGCGGTTGGAATCGTAGTTCAGACGCAGCGTGGCGGTGATCACCGAGACGCCGCTGTTGGACGACGAGGACAGGTAATCGATACCCTGCGCCTGGGCGATGGCCGATTCCAGCGGCTGCGTGATGAAGCCGGCGATGGTCGCCGCATCGGCGCCATAGTAGGTGGTGGAGATGGTCACCACCGCGTTCTGCGTCTTCGGATACTGGTTGATCGGAAGGCTGAACAGCGAGCGCAGGCCAAGCACGACGATCAGCAGGCTGATCACGCTGGCCAGCACCGGCTTCTTGATGAAGATATCGGTAAAGTTCATGCTCTATCCTCAGTGTTCCTGCGGCTTTGGATTGATGTCGTTGGCCGGCAGCACCTTGTTGTCGATTACCGCCGGGGTGCCGTTCTTCAGTTTGAGCTGGCCGCTGGTGACCACCACCTGGCCTTCCTTCAGGCCGGACAGGATGGCCACCTGGTCGCCGCGGGTCGGGCCGGTGGTGACGAACACCTGCTGCGCCACGGCGTAAGGCTGGCCCTTGTCATCCTTCATCACATCCTTGGCGTCGGCCGGCGGCGGCGCCAGCACGAACACGGTGGAACCGTACGGGTTGTAGGTGATGGCGGTCTGCGGCAGGGTCAGATATTTTTTCAGTTCGCCCTGATCCAGGCTGACGTTGGCGAACATGCCCGGCAACAGCTGCCGTTTGGCGTTCGGCACCGTGGCCTGTACCTGCACGTTGCGGGTGGCCGGATCGATCTTCGGATTGATCGAGGTGACTTTGGCCGGGAAGGCCAGGCCGGGATAGGCGTCGGCCGTCAGGTTCAGCTTCTGGCCGAGCGACAGATTGGCCAGGTTCTTTTGCGGCACGAAGAAATCAACGTAGACCGTATCGATGGTCTGCAGCGTCACCAGCTTGTCGCCCGGGTTCAGGTACTGGCCCGGATTGACGGCGGTGATCCCCAGCTTGCCGGAGAACGGCGCGCGGATGGTCTTCTTGTCGACCAGCGCCTTCTGCTGCGCGGCCAGCGCCTGCCTGGCCTTCAGGTCCGCCTCGTCGGCATCGACCTGCGCCTGGCTGATGGCCTGCGCCTGCAGCTGCAGCTTGTCGCGCTTGAGCGTGGTGTTGGCCAGATCGGCGTTGGCCTGCAGCGCGCGCAACTGGGCGATGTCGGAATCGGCGTTCAGCTCGAACAGCACTTCGCCTTTCTTCACCTCGTCGCCGGACTTGAAGCGGATTTCGCGCACCAGGCCGGCGATCTCGGTGGTGACGTCGACGCCGCGCACCGGCGTCAGCGTGCCGACGGAGGTGAGCTGCGGCTGCCATTCGGCGCTGGCCACCTTGGCCGCCGTGACCACCTGGGCGCTCGGCTTGGGCGCGCTGGCGATCAGCTTTTTAATCTGTAAAAACTTCCCGAACGCGAGTACGGCGATCAGTAAAATGACGCATCCCACCATGATCAGCATACGCTTGGTCGTAGGTCGCTTGGCCATGTATCGTTCTCCTGCTTTCAGTTATTGGTGTTATTGGTTTTGCCGTAAGGCGGGATGGCGGAAACCGCCGTCGCCGCGGGGGCGCCGTTGGCGCGGTTCCACCAGCCGCCGCCCAGTGCCTGGAACAGCGCCGCGGTGTCCGCGTAGCGGGCCGCCTGCGCCTGCACCAGCGCGATGTGCGTCTGCTGATAGCTGCGCTGCGCGTCGAGCAGCACCAGGTAGCTGATGCCGCCCAGCTTGTACTGCTGCTCCGACAGGTCCAGCGTTTCCTTGGCCAGCGCTTCCGCCTCGGCCTGCGATTTAAGCGCGGCAGCGTCGGCGTCCAGCGCGCGCAGCGTGTCGGCGACGTTCTGGAACGCGGTCAGCACGGTGGCGCGGTATTGCGACGCCGCCGTATCGTACGCCGCTTCGGCCGCGCGCCGTTGAGCGCTCAGGGCGCCGCCGTTGAAGATCGGCTGGGTCACGCCGGCGGCCAGATTCCACAAGCTGGTCTGCGAGTCGAACAGCTTGCCGAAGGTGTCGGCGGCCGAGCCGTAGCTGCCGCTCAGCGTGAACTGCGGATACTGTGCCGCCGTGGCCACGCCGATCTGCGCGCTGGCCTGGTGCAGCGCTTCTTCACTGGCGCGCACGTCGGGACGCTGGCGCACCAGCGCCGACGGCAACGACACCGGCAGTTGCTCCGGCAAGGTCAGGTTCTCCAGCGCGAATTCCGGCATGCCGCCCTCGCCCGGCAGTTTGCCGGCAAGGACCGATAGCTGATGGCGCGCCTGCGCCAGTGCCTTTTCCAGCGGCGCGATGGTGGCATTGATCTGCGCCACCTGATTACGCTGGCTGAGTACCGAGGTGCGCGGAATGGCACCATACTCGAACTGCTTCTCGATCACGTTCTGCTGCTTGGTCAGTGCATCCAGCACCTCGCGGGTGGCCTTCAGCTGCGCGCGCAGCGAAGCTTCCTGGATCGCCGTGGTGACCACGTTGGCGCTCAGGGTCAGATACGTCGCCTCGACCTGGAAGCGCTGATAATCGATGGCTGCCTGTGCGCTTTCCAGCGTGCGCCGCGTGCGGCCAAAGACGTCCGGCGTATAGGCCACGGCGACCGAAGCGTTATACACGTTGTACACGCCCGCCGCGGCGCCGGCCGTGGCGACGCTGGTTTTCTGCCGCGTCGCGCCCAGCTGTGCATTCACCGAGGGATACAGCAGATTGCCGGCCTGCGCGTTGTAGTTTTCCTGGACCTGGCGCAGCGCCGCTTCGGCGGCGGCCATGTTCGGATTCTGCGCCAGCGCGCCGCGTATCAATTCGTCCAGCGCCGGGGAGCGGAACAGCGTCCACCATTGGGCCGGGATCTCCTGCCCGAACGCGAACTGCTGCGCGGCGCCGCCCGGGCCCGGCGCGGACGCGGTCCGGGATGGCAACGGCGTCGGCGTGTAGCTGTCGCCGGCGGTGGCCGGCGCGGCGGGGGATTTGAAATCGGGCCCGAGTGCGCAACCACCCAAGCCGGCGGCGACCAGCGCCGTCACGCCCATGCGCAGCGTGTAGCGCCGGAGTCGTCCTGTTTGTTGTTGTTTCACGCGATTACTCCTGATGAAGGTGCTAAGCAATACCAAAAGTTAACTTATGTGCATGTGGTTGCACATGTTCGCATTTTTTGCACTTTTGGTGTGCTTTTTATGCATCAGGGGCGCGCGTTTCCCTTCTAAAATCCGCGATTATTTCTTGCAAGCCGCTTAAGCCACGACGGCATCCACGTCAGCGGCAGCAGCGGCGCGGCGGATAGGCAAGCCTTCTTCAACTTTATTGCGAAAGGCCATTCATCCAGTTTTAGAAAGAAGAAACTTTCGATTTTCTTTCGACATTCGTCACAAGCTTGTCATATCGGTTGCCTATAGTAAGTCCTTTAACATCAACAAGTGGGACGATAACAATGAAACCGGGATCGAAATTGAAATGGGCCGGCATCGCCGGCCTTGCCGCGCTGTGCGCCATCGTTGCCGCCTGCGGCGGCGATAACGTGGCTGCGGAAAGCGGACCGCAACGCGTCAAGCACGTATTCGTGATCACCCTGGAAAACAAGGATTACAACGATACGTTCGTCAACAGCACCCAGAATCCCTATCTGCAGAAAACCCTGCCCGGCATGGGCGCGCTGCTGACGCAATATTACGGCACCGGCCACGCCAGCCTGACCAATTACATTGCCATGATCAGCGGCCAGCCGGTGACGCCATCAAGTGGGGGCGACTGCACCACCTACACCGACTTCGTGCAGACCGGCACCAGCGCCGACGGCATCCCGGTCGGCAACGGCTGCGTCTATCCGGCCAGCGTCAAGACTCTGCCGGACCAGCTCAAGACCGCCGGCCTGACCTGGCGCGGCTACATGGAAGACATGGGCAACGACCCGACCCGCGAAAGCGCCACCTGCGGCCATCCGGTCATCGGCACCGCCGACCAGACCAATCACCAGCTGGCGCCAAGCGCCGCCGTGCCCAAGGGCGACCAGTATGCCGCCCGCCACAATCCGTTCGTCTACTTCCATTCGATCATCGACTCCCCGGAATGCAAGACCAACGTGGTCGCGCTGGACAAGCTGGAAACCGACCTGGCAAAAATCGACACGACGCCCAACTTCGTGTTCATCACGCCCAACGTCTGCAACGACGGCCATGACGGCGACGGCACCGGCGCGGCCGGCAAGGGCTGCATCGACGGCCAGCCGGGCGGTCTGAAATCGGCGGATGAATTCCTGAAGGTGTGGGTGCCGAAAATCCTGGCGTCCGAGGCGTACAAAAAGGACGGCCTGCTGATCATTAACTTCGACGAGGGCGGCGCAACGGCCGGCCAGAGCGTCACGGTGGATGCCAGCGGCATGCAGCACATCACGGTCAACTACAACTCCAGCGAGGCGTGCTGCAATCAGGCGGGCGGTCCGAACGTGACCTATCCGTTGACCCTGACCTTCCCGGTTTCGGCCACCATGCAGTACGACCTGAAGTTCCCGGCACCCGGCGGCGGCCGCACCGGCGCCGTGCTGCTGTCGCCGTTCATCAAGCCGGGCACCGTCAGCAACGTCGGCTACAACCACTACGCCATGTTGAAGAGTATCGAGGACATCTTCAAGATCAAGGAGTATCTGGGCTACGCCAACCAATCCGGCCTGGCCGCCTTCGGCAGCGACATCTTCACGAATTGATGAACAAGCGGTTTGCTGCGATCGCCCCGCACTGCGGGGCGCTTCTCCTGGCCCTGACGCTGGTCGCCTGCGAGCGCGCGCCCGCGCCCGCGGCCGCATCCCCGACCGCGGCGGACCGCGCCGCCGTGGCGGCCCTGGGACGCAAGATCTTCTTCGACGCCACCCTGTCCGGCTCCGGCCGACTTTCCTGCGCCAGCTGCCACAACCCGGCCCACGCCTACGGTCCGCCGGACGGCAAGGCGGTGCAGCTGGGTGGCGAACACCTGGACCGCGAAGGCATGCGCGCCGTACCGTCGCTGCGCTACGTGCTGCCGCGCACACCGCGCTGGTTCAAGGAACACCAGCGCGATCCCATCGAGCGCGAGATCGAAGTCGATTCCGTCCCTACCGGCGGTTTCACGCGCGACGGCCGCTTCGACACGCTGCACGACCAGGCCAGGGCGCCGCTGTTCGATCCGGTGGAGATGGCCAACCGCGACGACGCGTCGCTGGCCGCCAGGCTGCGCGCCACCGCCTACGCGGCCGAATTCGCGCGCGTGTTCGGCGCCGCTGCGCTGGCCGACGACCGCAAGGCCGTGAACGGATTGGCGATGGCGCTCGAACGATTCCAGCTCGACGATCCAAGTTTCGCGCCATACACCAGCAAATTCGATCGCGCCCTCAAGGGGCAGGCCCGGCTAAGCGCCCGCGAACAACGCGGCCTGCGCCTGTTCGCCGACCCGGACAAGGGCAACTGCGCCTCATGTCACATCGCCGCGCCGGGCGCAAACGGCGCGCCGCCATTGTTCACCGACTACTCCTTCGCCAACCTGGGCGTGCCGCGCAATCGCAAGCTGGCGGCCAACGCCGATCCGGCGTTCCACGACATCGGCCTGTGCGGCCCGCTGCGCAAAATGCCGGCCGCCCTCGATGACAAATACTGCGGCACGTTCAAGACGCCCAGCCTGCGCAATGTGGCCAGCCGCCAGGTGTTCATGCACAACGGCGTGTTCGACAACCTGGCCGACGCGGTACGCTTCTACGTCGAGCGCGACATCCGGCCCGCACGCTGGTACGGCAAATCGGCTTCGGGCAAAATCGAGCGCTATAACGATTTGCCCGCGGCTTACCGCAGCAACGTCGATCACCTGACCGCGCCGATGAACAGAAAACCCGGTGACAAACCGGCGTTGGACGAAGCGGAGATACAGGACATCGTCGCCTTCCTGCGCACGCTGACCGACGATGATGTGCAATCGTGAGGACGAAAAAAAACCGCCGTCGCTGGCGGTTTTTTCATGAATACCGGAGCCGTCAGGCCAGTTCCGGCGTGGCCACCGCGCCGTATGCGCGATTGACTTCGTTCAGCGAGAACAGGTTGGGGCCATTGGTCTGGGCATCGACGGCTTCCTCGTCGTGCGCCAGGCTGCGGTAGGTCAGCGGTGCTTCATAGCGGATACGCTCATCTTCGCTCACCTTGCCGTCATGGTTGGTATCGGCCGCCATTTCCGAATCCGGCGGCGGCACACCCAGCACGCCGTCTTCGCCGACGCCTGGCAGCGGCTCCGGCGACAGCAGCGGGTTGTTTTCCACGCCCTGGGTTTTCGCTTCGGCGCCGAAGCGGGCCTGGAAAATCTGCGTCTCCGGACGTTCCGTCAGTTTTTTCAGACCTTCGTCGAACTGCTGCAACGCGGTCTTCAGCGACTGATCCTGCGACACGGCCTTGACCAGCGCATTCGCCTGAAACCCGGTGTTGGTGGTATTGCTGGTATTGGTCTGCAGGGGACTGGTGGCGTTAAAGCCCGGCAGCGACAGATAGGCAGCGACCGATGCGCTCAGGTCCGCATTGCTGCCATTGTCGGTGACCTTCGCGGGTTCGACCGCCTTCCCGGCCACCAAAGCCGCGGACAGGGTAGCACCGCCAATGTTGTTCACCATAATCATAATTGACTCCTGCAAGAGAATTCCTCACCCCTGCATTCTATCAGCGTTTTGGCAAGAGTTTCCATTTCATGCAGGCATCTACCGTAAAAAAGTACTCTTTTCCGTAAAAAAACTTGCTTTACAACACTATGTCGATTGATAAAACTTATTGTTGTTTTAGTTTGATAGATTTACATGCATTTACATGCCAAACACGCAACAATCGGCACGATAGTCCATTGTCAAAGTGGTCAGGCCACCGTAGAATTGGTCGACCACTGCATCACAGATTTTTGACCAACCGCGAGCTCGGCCGTCCTCCGGCCCTCCTTTCGGTGGCACGGCATACGCGAGGTGTGCCGACCGGCGTCCGACACAGACCGGCGTCGTTGAACTCAAACTATCTGGAGACAAAATGCATATCACCTTACGCAAAGCCGCTGCCGCGGCATGCCTGCTGCTGGCCGCCGGTTCGGCGCAGTCGGCCGATCCGCTGAAGAACGCCGTCATCACCGCCAGCTACAGCGGCGGCGACATCCTCGGCATCAGCGACAACTATGGCGGCAGCAATGTCAGCGCCCTCGATCCGCTCAATACCAGCGTTGAATTCTTTACGGCCGACGCCATGTTCGGATTCGACTTCGCGGCCGACGGCCGTCTGACCATCTACAACAACAGCAGCATCCCCGCCGGCGCCTACAAGGTCAGCTTCGATTTCGGCGGCACGCTGAACGCCGACATCAAGAGCTTCACCGTCAGCGATGCCGGCGTCACCGGCGGCGCACCGGTGCTCAGCATCGTCAACCCGCATACGATCACCCTCGATCTGAGCGCGGTGGAATGGAACGGCGATTTCAACCCGCTGCAGACCTCCATCACGCTGGCGGCCGCGGTGCCCGAACCGGCCAGCGTGACCATGCTGATGGCCGGCCTGCTCGGGCTGGGACTGCGCGCACGCCGCCGCGGCTAAGCGCCCTCTGACAACTCAAGGAGTAAAAACATGAAACTCTACCGTTTCAGGGCCGCGCTACGCCTGTCGATGCTGATGCTGGCCACCGCCGTCAATGCGGCCACCATCGATCCCGCACTGCAAACCGCGCCGGCCGATGGCTTTGGCAGCGGCACGGTCGGCGGTTCGGCCGCGCTGACGTCGCAGATTTATACCGTTTCCACCCGCCCCCAGCTGCTGGCGGCGATACAGCGCGGCGGCGTGAACCCGAAAATCATCAAGCTGGCCGGCACCATCGACATGACGGAAGGCGTGCCGTATGCGAATACCGGCGACCAGGCCATCCGCGGCCTGATACGCCTGCCCAGCAATACCACGCTGATCGGCGCCGATGCCAATGCAGGCATCGTCAACGGCCATATCGTGGTGTCCAATGTCTCGCAGATCATCATCCGTAACCTGAAGATCGTGAACCCTTGCGATGTGGGGCCGGTCTGGGATCCGACCGACGGCGCGCTGGGCAACTGGAATTCCGCTTACGACGGCATCGGCGTCACCGGCTCGGACCACGTCTGGGTCGATCACGTCAGCTTCACCGATGGCGCCATGAGCGACGATCTGCTGCCGGTCGAGAATGGCCAGATCAAGCAATGCCACGACGGCGCGCTGGACATCACCAACGCATCGGATTACGTGACGGTGTCGTACAACGTGTTCGGCCAGCACCGTAAAAATAATCTGATCGGTTCCAGCGACACGGCGACCGGGGACAACGGCAAGCTGCACATCACGTTCAGTAACAACGTGTTCCGCGACATCGTCAGCCGCGCGCCGCGGGTGCGCTTCGGCCAGGTCCACGTCTACAACAACTACTTCGTCGGCAGCAAATCGCATCCCGCCTACCCGTACGAATACAGCATCGGGGTGGGGCAGCAGGCGCAGATCCTGTCCAACAACAATGTGTTCGAAATCGCCGGCGTGACGCGCTGCGACGAGGTGGTGGAGCCCATCGGCGGCACCATCCCGGGCGCGTTCAGGGATGCCGGCTCGGTGTTGAACGGCGCCGCGCTGGCCGGCTGCTCGACGCCGAACAGCGTCGCCTACAGCGTGCCGTATGCCTACAGCGCGCGGCCGGTGGCGCTGGTCAAGGCCAATGCGATTGCGCAGGCGGGCGCCGGCAAGCTGACGTCCGCCATCAGCGGCAGCGGCAATGTCACGCCCGATCCGACCGTCACCCTCACCTGCCCCGCCACCGGTTTGTATTTCTGCGACGACTTCCAGAACAGCAGCATGGCCAACTGGAACCTGCTGCCGGTGGCAGGCCCGAACGGCAGCTTCGGCGTCAAGGCGGAAAGCGTGGGCGCATCCAACATCGTGATGCAGTATACCGCGGCCTCCACCGGCGGCGTGCTGGCGACGCTGAAGGCGTCCGCCATGGCCAACGTGCCGACCGCCGACTATTACGTCGAAGCGCGCATCAAGCCCATGACCAACAGCACCACCAGCAACAAGCTGCTGTACCTGCTGACGCGCTACAAGGACGCCAGCAACTGGTACGGCGCCGGCCTGAACGTACAGAACGCCACCACCAGCACCCAGGTGGAAATCGCCAAAATGCTGGCCGGCACGCTGACCCGGCCCAAGCAGGTGAAGAAGTCGATCCAGATGGATGCGCAGTTCTACACCGTGCGCTTCGAGATGATCGGCACCACGCTGACCGTCTACCTGGACGGCGAGGCGCTGGGCAGCGTCACCGACAGCGCCTTCGCCGAGCGCGGCGTGATCGGCCTGTACACCGCCAACAAGTCGTTCCAGATCGATGATGTGCGCATCGGCGATCCATCGCTCAAGCCTTCGCAGCTGACCTTGAACCCGGCCACGCCAAGCTACGCGGCGGAAGTGGGCGATGCGCCGCTGGCGGTCGGCGTCACCGCCGTCAAGCCCGATGGCTCGCTGGACAGCTTCAGCGCCGCTTCCAGCAATCCGGCCGTGGCCGCGGTGGCGATCAATGGCACCACGCTGACCGTCACCCCGGTCGGCGCCGGCAACGCCACCATCAGCGTCACCAGCGACTCCGATTCCACCCTGCAGCGCGTGATCGCCGCCACCATCAGCCCGCAGTTCGTGCAGCCGACGCAGAGCTACGCGCTCGGCGGCGCCGCCCTGCCGGCCGCACACGCCGACGCCATCAACATCGACGCTTCGCTGTCGCTGACGTTTGATAATCCGCCGGTCCTGGGCGCCGGCGGTACCATCCGCATCTTCCGCAAGGCCGATAACGCGCAGGTGGATGTGATACGGCTGTCCGGCGAGACCGATGTCCTGGGCTATCCTGGTCAGGCGAACGTCCGCAAGGTGAACACCACGCCCGTCAGCATCAGCGGCAACACCGTCACCATCAAGCCGCACGCCAACAAGCTCGCTTACGGCACCGAGTACTACGTCGCCATCGCCAACGGCGTGCTGACCGGCGCCTCGCTGGGCGGCGTGCCGTTCGTCGGCATCGGCAAGCTGGGCGACTGGTCGTTCACCACCCGCGACAGCGGCCCCGCGACCGGCAGCACCAGCCTGACCGTGGGCGCCGGCAGCGATGCGGACTTCAACACCGTACAGGGCGCGCTCAACTTCGCCATGCAGGAAAGCCAGGCCACGCCGGTCACCATCAACGTCCGCGACGGCGTCTACAACGAGCTGCTCTACCTGCGCGGCAAGGACAACGTTACGCTGAAAGGTGAAAGCCGCGACGGCGCCATCATCCAGTACACCAACTACGACACGCTCAACACCGGCTCCGGCGCCAGCCAGACCAGCGCCGACGCGGCGGCTGCCGGCGGCCGCGCGGTGATGCTGGTGGAATCGTCCGACATGCTGGTGCTGGACACCATCACGCTGAGGAACACCACGCTGCGCTCCGGCGCCATCTCGGCGCAGGCGGAAACCATCTACTTCAATGCCGACACCGGCCGCCTGGTCGCCAAAAACGCCAACTTCTACAGCGAGCAGGATACGCTGAACCTGAAGGGCTACGCCTGGTTCTATCACAGCCTGGTGGCGGGCAACGTCGACTTCATCTGGGGCAGCAGCCGCGCCGCCCTGTTCGAGGAAAGCGAGATCCGCTCGGTGGGCGACACCAGCAATGCCGGCAGCGGCGGCTACATCCTGCAAGCGCGCGCCGCCAATGCAGGCGACAAGGGCTACGTCTTCCTCAACAGCCGCCTGACGCACGGCGCCGGACCCGGACCGCTGCATGGCGACGTACCGACCGGCGCCACCTACCTGGCGCGCAGCGCCGGCAATGCCGCGTACTGGGACAACATCGCCTTCATCAACACGCGGATGGACAGTCACATCGCCGCCGTGGGCTGGGCGGCCGCCGGCGTGAACAGCCAGCCGGCCCCGAACCCGGCCGTGGCCAGCGCCGCCAGCGGCTGGCGCGAGTACGGCAGCACCACGCTGTCCGGTGAGCCGATCAACCTGGCGGCGCGCGTCGGCGGCTTCCAGCTCAGCGCCAGCGACGTGGCGGCCGGCTTTGCCGACCGCGCCAGGGTGTTTGCCGCCTACGGCAACGGCATGGGCTGGAATCCCCAGCCCTGAGGACCCCAATCGGGGGATGCGCGGCAAGCTCTCTTTTTATATGATAGATTGTTTCATCGGCGCGAGACCGTTGGTTAAAAGCGCAAAGGTCTCCGCCGCCAATAACAATCCTAATCAAGGAGTCCCTTATGCGCTTCCTGCTGCTCATCCCCTTTATCGGCCTGCTGTGGCTGCCTTTCTATAACCAGGAACTGCCGTCGCTGTTCGGCTTCCCGTTCTTTTACTGGTATCAGTTCCTGTGGGTGCCGCTGACGGCGCTCATCATCTGGCTCGTCTACCAGAACGATTTGAAGCAGGGAGTCGAATGATGGGCGAGAACGTCAACTGGACCGCGTTAGGCGTCTTCATCTTCTTCTTTGCGCTGGTGACGGTGATGGGCTTCTGGGCCTCGCGCTGGCAGAGCGGCAAGGAAAACAAGGGCGCCCACCTCGACGAATGGGGCCTGGGCGGCCGCAACTTCGGCACCTGGATCACCTGGTTCCTGGTCGGCGGCGACTTCTACACCGCCTACACCGTGATCGCCGTGCCGGCGCTGGTGTACGCGGTCGGCGCCTACGGCTTCTTCGCGCTGCCGTACACGATTCTGGTCTACCCCATCGTCTACACCATCATGCCCAAGCTGTGGCACGCCGCCCAGAAGGCCGGCCATGTCACCGCCGCCGACGTGGTGTTCGGCCGCTATCGTTCCCGTCCGCTGGAATTCGCCATCGCGCTGACCGGCGTGATCGCCACCATGCCGTACATCGCGCTGCAACTGGTCGGCATGGAAGTGGTGATCAAGGCGCTGGGCCTGACCGGCGAGCTGCCGCTGGCCGCCGCCTTCGTGATCCTGGCGCTGTACACCTACTCGGCCGGCCTGCGCGCGCCGGCGCTGATCGCCTTCGTCAAGGACCTGATGATCTACATCGTGGTGCTGGTGGCGGTGGTGCTGGTGCCGGCCAAGCTGGGCGGCTACGGCGCGGTGTTCTCCGCCGCCGGCGACGCGTTCGCGGCCAAGGGCGGCGCCACCGGCCTGACGCTGAAACCGGCGCAGGTGCTGCCGTTCGCCACGCTGGCCCTGGGTTCGGCCATGGCGGCGTTCATGTATCCGCACACGCTGACCGGCATCTTTGCCGCCAAGAGCGCGGACACCATCCGCAAGAACGCCGTGTTCCTGCCGGCTTATACCATCCTGCTCGGCCTGATCGCGCTGCTGGGCTTCATGGCGTATGCCGCCAAGATCCACGTCGCCACCAATAACGACGTGGTGCCGGCGCTGTTCAACGCCCTGTTCCCGAGCTGGTTCGCCGGCTTCGCCTTCTCGGCCATCGCCATCGGCGCGCTGGTGCCGGCGGCCGTGATGTCGATCGGCGCGGCGAATCTGTTCACGCGTAACTTCTGGAAGCCGTACGTGAACCCGAACATCCAGCCGGACGGCGAGGCCAAGGTGGCCAAGCTGGTGTCGCTGGTGGTCAAGGTCGGCGCGCTGGTCTGCATCCTGTTCCTGCCGACCAAATTCGCGCTGGACCTGCAGCTGCTGGGCGGCGTCTGGATCCTGCAGACCTTCCCGTCGGTGGTGTTCGGCCTGTTCTTCGGCTGGTTCGGCGCGCGTGCGCTGCTGAGCGGCTGGGCGGTCGGCATCATCACCGGCAGCTACCTGGCGATCAGCGACGGCATCAAGCCGGTGCACACCCTGGTGTTCGGCAGCGACAGCTACACCCTGTACACCGGACTGCTGGCATTGGCCGTCAACATCGTCATCGCCGTCATCGTGCAGGTCGTGGCGGGAGGCAAACGCGCGGCGTAGTGTCATCATTTCGTCACAAGAATGGGGTAGCATGCCGCACACGCGTGCTACGCTTTGCGGCATGCTGCCCCAGTTCAACTTGACGACAATGACCATGACAAAAAAACTGTCGCTGCGCGCCCTCGTGGTCGCCGCTTCCTGCCTCGCGATACAAACCGTCTACGCCGCGCCCACCACCGCCGCCACCCTGCCCAAGCTGGTCGTCGTGCTGGTGGTGGACGGCCTGCCGAACGAGCAGGTGCAGCGCTACCGCGACCAGTTCGGCCAGGGCGGCCTGCGCCGCATGCTGGACCAGGGCGCATCGTTCAGCAACGCCCACCAGGCACACGGCGTGACCGTCACCGCCATCGGCCATAGCGCCGTACTGACCGGCGCCTATCCCTACGTGCACGGCATCATCGGTAACAACTGGATCGACCCGCTCACCAAAAAATCGGTCTACTGCACCGAAGACACCAACTACACCTATATCGGCGAGGAGACCAAGCCGTCCGACGGCACCTCGCCGAACAAGCTGAAAGTGAACACCCTGGGCGACGAGCTGCGCTATGCCACCGGCAGCAAGAGCAAGGTGGTCACCGTGTCGGGCAAGGACCGCGGCGCGATTCTGCTGGCGGGCAAGACCGGCACCGCCTACATGTACATGGACAAGACCGGCAACTTCTCCAGCTCCACCTACTACATGAAGCAGCACCCGGAATGGGTCACCAAATATGAAGCGGCCAAACCGCAGGACCGCTACTACGGCAAGACCTGGGCGCCGCTGCTGCCGGCGGCGGCCTACGAAGGCGACGCCAGCGAAGACCTGAACGTGCCGAAGGCCGGCACCCACAACCGCCTGCCCTACACCTACTACAGCGAGAGCGGCGAGATCGATGCCGGCTATTACGCCAGCCTGCGCGTCGGCCCGTATCTGGATCAGCTGACGCTGGACTTCGCGCGCGCCGCCGTCGAAGGCGAAAACCTGGGCCGCAATCCGGCCGGCGTGCCGGACATCCTGGGCGTCAGCCTGTCTGCGCACGACTACATCAACCATGCGTTTGGGCCGGAAAGCAAGATGTCGCACGACCATCTGCAACGCCTGGACCGCATGGTCGCCGAGTTCTTCACTTACCTGGACAAGCGTGTCGGCATGGACAATGTGCTGGTGGTGCTGACCGCGGACCATGGCTTCCCCAACACGCCGGAATTCGCCAAAACCCAGCACCTGGATGCCGAGCGCCTCGACGGCGACAAGCTGATGGCCGCGCTGAACCAGCATCTGGAGCAGAAGTTCGGTGTCGCCAAACTGGTGCAAGCGTGGTCGCTGCCGAACATCCACCTGGACTACAGGCTGGTCGAGCAGAACAAGCTGAAGCGCGAGGAAGTGGAAACCGCCGCCGCGCGCTATCTGCTGGCGCAGAACGGCATCGCGGACGCATTCACCCGCACGCAGTTCGAAAGCGGCGCGGTGCAAGGCACTCACATCGCCACCTTGATGCGTCGCGCCTGGAACCGCGATAACTCGGGCGACCTGATGGTGATCACCAAGCCGTTCTGGTTCTTCGGCACGGGCGTCAGCGGCACCTCGCACGGCTCGCCGTACGCTTACGACACCAACGTGCCGCTGATGATCATGGGTAAACGCTGGGTCAAGCCGGGCGCTTACGGGCAGTACGCGGAAGTGGTCGACATCGCGCCGACCCTGGCCAACCTGCTGCACGTGCGTCCGCCGGCAGGCGCGGAAGGCCGCGTGCTGACGGAGACGCTGCGCTGATCAGGCCACGGTATCCAGATACTGATTCAGATGATCGAAGTTCAGCGGCTTCGAGAAATGCTGGGTGAAGCCCGCCGCGACCGCCTTCTTGGCGGAATCGCGGTCGGCGGAACCGGTGACGGCGATGATCGGAATCGACTGCGCGCCGGGGATGCGGCGGATGGCGCGCACCGCGCCGTAGCCGTCCATCCACGGCATGCCCAGATCCATGATGATCGCGCGCGGCAGCGCATCGCGCACCCAGTCGCACGCTTCGTAACCGTTGTGCGCGGCGGCGGTCTCGTAGCCGTGGCATTGCAGCATCGCCGACAGCGTCTCCACCACATCGACATTATCGTCCACCACCAGAACCTGTTTTGCGCTTGCCATGATTTGCCTCACTTTTATTGAACTCGTGAGGTCATCGTAGCAATGGATGAGCTAGTCGTATGTTCGACAGCGCACCTAATCCGCAGTCACTCCGGGGTCAGGTCTGACTTTGGTACACGAGCCCGTGTGCGATTGGCAGAACTGACCCCGGATTTGTATCGGACGCCGAGCTCGGCGGTAAACTGCCAGAATGGTTGTTGAGGCAACCGGCACGGTCTCAGCGCCCCATGGGTTGTCTCGCCTGATGAAACAACCACATGCGAGGACATTTTGCGACTTCCACTCATTCCGCCGGGCGAACTCACGCCCGAACAGAAACCCTTGTACGACAGCATGCGCAAGGGTATTGCCAGCAATTTCAATGCCTTCAAAGTCGAGCGCGAGGATGGCGCCCTGATGGGGCCTTGGAATCCCTGGCTGCATGAGCCGCAGATCGGCAAGGCGATCTGGGATCTGACCCTGGCCATGACCGCCAACGCGGTGCTGCCCGATAACGTGCGCCAGATTGCCATTCTGGTGGTCGGCGCGCGCTACGACGCCGCCTATGAAATCTACGCCCACGTCGCCGTCGCCGAGAAGGAAGGCATGTCGGCCGAGCGCCTGGCCGCGCTGGTGGCCGACCAGAAGCCCACCGATTTGAACCAGCAGGAAAATATCGCTTTCGATTTTTCCTATGCGCTGTGCCGCGGCGGCACGCTGCCGGAGCCGCTGTATCGCCTGGCCGTCGACACCTTCGGCCAGCACGGCACCAATGAGCTGATTTACCTGGTCGGCCTGTACGCCCTGGTGTCGACCACACTGAACGGCTTTAACGTGCCGGTGCCGGAACGTGAATAAACGCGATCCCGTCACCCTGCGCGACGCCCGCATTGCCCCCGCCAGCCGCGCCGCTTCGGAATTCGGCAGCGTCGCGCTGGTGCTGCAGGGCGGCGGCGCGCTGGGCGCTTACCAGGCCGGCGTCTACGAACGGCTGCTGGCTGCCGGCATCGAGCCGACCTGGATCGCCGGCATTTCGATCGGCGCCATCAACAGCGCCATCATCGCCGGCAACCCCAGGGAGCAGCGCCTCGCACGGCTGCGCGAATTCTGGGAGCTGGTCAGCGGCAGCGCCACCGGCGCGCCGATCTACTGGTCCGGCGCGCCGATGGTCGATACGGTGCGCGCCTGGGTCAATCAGCTGGCCGCCGAACGCGCTTTTACCCAGGGCGTGGCCGGCTTTTTCACGCCGCGGGTGCCGCCACCCTATCTGCTGTGGAACGGTGGCGGCGCCACCAGCTATTACGATACGGCGCCGCTGCGCGCAACACTGGAGAGGCTGGTCGATTTCGACCGCATCAATGCCCGGGAGACGCGGCTCAGCGTCGGCGCGGTGAATGTCCGCACCGGCAATTTCGCCTATTTCGACAATACGGTAGACCGCATCCGTCCCGAGCACATCATGGCCAGCGGCGCCCTGCCGCCCGGCTTCGACGCGGTGGAGATCGACGGCGAACAGTACTGGGACGGCGGCATGGTGTCGAATACGCCGCTGGAATGGGTGCTGTCGAATGGCACCGGGCTGGACACGCTGGTGTGGCAGGTCGACCTGTGGAGCGCCCACGGCGAACTGCCGCGCGACCTGGCCAGCGTCGCCACGCGCATGAAGGAGATCCAGTATTCGAGCCGCACGCGCAGCGCCACCGATTCCTTGCGCAAGGTGAAAAAACTACGCAGCACCCTGTGCGAGCTGCTGGACATGATCCCGGCCGACGTGGCGGCATCGCCGCAGGCGCGGGCGCTGGCCGCGGCGGCCGATCCGGCGCTTTACAACATCGTCGAACTGATTTATCGCTCGGCGACATACGAAGGTCAATATAAAGACGTAGAATTTTCCCGCAGGACGATGAACGAGCACTGGCAGGCAGGCCATGCCGACGCCGACGCCACGCTCGCGCATGAAGAAATTCTCCGGCTTCCGAGTTCCGACAACAACCCCGCCGTGTTCGACTTTCTGACGAAACCGGCCCAACCTTTGAAGAGACCATCATGAACCTGAAAGACAAAGTAGCCGTCGTCACCGGCGCGGCCAGCGGCATCGGCAAGGAAATCGCCACCGTCTATTTTCAAAACGGCGCCAAGGTCGTCATCGCCGACCTGAATCTGGCATCGGCGCAGGCGGTCGCCAGCGAGCTCGATCCGTCCGGCCAGCGCGCCATCGCGGTGGCGATGGATGTCACCAATGAGGAACAGGTCGACGCCGGCATCGCCGCCGCCGCCGACAAGCTGGGCGGCATCGACGTGCTGGTGTCGAACGCCGGCATCCAGATCGTGGCGCCGATGGAGTCGTTCAAATTCGCCGACTGGAAGAAGATGCTGGCGATCCACCTGGACGGCGCCTTCCTCACCACGCGTGCCTGCCTGCAGCGCATGTATCAACAGAAGCGCGGCGGCAGCATCATCTATATGGGCTCGGTGCACTCGAAGGAAGCGTCGGTGCTGAAGGCGCCGTACGTGACGGCCAAGCACGGCCTGGTCGGCCTGTGCAAGACGGTCGCCAAGGAAGGCGCCGCCCACGGCGTGCGCGCCAACGTGATCTGCCCCGGCTTCGTGCGCACGCCGCTGGTGGAAAAGCAGATCCCCGAACAGGCCAAGGAGCTGGGCATCAGCGAGGACGACGTGGTCAAGAAAGTGATGCTGAAGGAAACCGTGGACGGCGAATTCACCACCGTCGACGACGTCGCCCAGACCGCGCTGTTCCTGGCCGCCTTCCCGTCGAATGCTCTGACCGGTCAGTCGATCGTCGTCAGCCACGGCTGGTTCATGCAGTAAGCAGCCGCGCCGCCGTATAATGCACACTCCGCAAGCACGAGGGAGTCATGATGGGGCCACGCTCGAAAGAAACCACGTTTTTTCTGTTTGCGCACCTGGCCCTGCTGTGCATCGTACTGGCCGGCTTCGCCCGCACCTTTTATCTGCGCGGGCTGTTCGTGCCGCGTCCTTTGCCGCTGCTGCTGCAACTGCACGGCATCGCCCTGACGCTGTGGTTCGCCGTGGTCGTGATTCAGGGCCTGCTGATGTCTGGGCGCCGGCGCGCATGGCATCGGCGTCTGGCCTGGCTGACGTTGCCGGTGATCGTCGCCGTCATCGTCAGCGGCGCGTGGGTGAATCTGCGCCTGGCACTTCAGCTCAGCTCCGCAAGCGACCCGGAAAACATGTTTATCTGGGCGAATTTCACCAGCCTGCTGTCCTTTGCGATCCTGCTGGCGGCGGCGGTGAAACGCCGCCATCGTCCGCCGGCGCATCACCGCCTGATCTTCTTCGCTTCCCTGTCCATCATCGGACCGGCTTTCGCCCGTTTCGCCTTCTGGCCGGTGGTCGGACTGGGCCTCGGGATGGCGCCGATATTTGCCATGGCCGGCATGTTGCTGCTCGTCATCCTGGCGATCGCCTACGACCTTGCCACACTCGGGCGGGTGGAACGCGCCACCTGGGGCGGTCTGGCCGGCGTCTTCGTGCCGCTGATCGGGGGTATGGCGGTGGCCGTTTCGGGACTCGGCTACGCGCTGCTGAACGCTTGAACATAAACTCTCACGTTGCCCGGCCTGAGCACGATTTTGCATGCTACAGTGTGTGGATCAAGACAGGGAGGCAGACATGAAACGGGTAACGGGAATCGGCGGTGTGTTCTTCTACGCGCAGGATCCGGCGGCGCTGCGCGCCTGGTACAAACAGCATCTGGGCATCGACGTGCAGGTGTGGGGCGGCGCCGCGTTCGACTGGTCGGACGATACCGGCAAACCGGTGGGCGGCACCACGGCCTGGTGCATCAGCGCGGCCGACAGCGCCCATTTCGCGCCGGGCCGCGCTTCGTTCATGATCAATTACCGCGTCGCCGACCTGGACGCCCTGCTCCAGGCCCTGCGCGACGAGGGATGCGAGGTGCTCGACAAGACCGACGATTCCGATTACGGCAAATTCGGCTGGGTGATCGACCCCGAGGGCAACAAGGTCGAACTGTGGCAGCCGCCAGCCGGCCAGTGACCCGGATATCCTAGCCGCGCACGGCGGCTTCGATTTTGGCGACGTCGATTTTCCCCATGGTCATCATGGCCCGGAAGGCGCGCTGCGCCACCTCGCCGCCCTGCGCCATGGCGTCGGTCAGCACGCGCGGTGTGATCTGCCACGACAGGCCCCACTTGTCCTTGCACCAGCCGCATTCGCTTTCCTTGCCGCCGTTGCCGACGATGGCGTTCCAGTAGCGGTCGGTTTCTTCCTGGTCGTCGGTGGCGACCTGGAACGAGAACGCCTCGCTGTGCTTGAACACCGGGCCGCCGTTCAGTCCCATGCAGGGGATGCCCAGCACCGTGAATTCCACCGTCAGCACCTGGCCTTCCTTCCCGCCCGGAAAATCGCCGGGCGCGCGGTGCACGGACCTCACCGCACTGTCGGGAAACACGCTGGCGTAGAAATTCGCCGCTTCTTCCGCATCTTTTTCGTACCACAGGCAGATCGTGTTTTTGTTAGCCATCATCTCTCTCCTCTGATCGCCGCCCGGACGGGCTGTAGTCGTGGATTTTACAATGCAGCTCTGGCGGCCCGCGCACCTTTCGGCAGAAGCTCCTTGAGCAGGTCGCGCTTGACCGTACTGGTCTCCGGCGTCGTAGTTTGCCCGGTCAGCACGCCCATCAGATATTTCCATTCCTGCGTGGAGCGGCTGACGGTTTGTCCGGTCGCGGCGCTCGTCATCAGGCCGTTGTCGTGGCGGATTTCCGTGTCGCTGACCGCGTCTTCGCTGACCCGCTTGTACGCATAGTTTTGCGACTGGCGGCTATTGTCCAGCGCCAGCGGCATCCCCGCCCGCAGCGATTCATGAAAACTCGCCTCCAGATGCGCATGCCGGCGCTGCGAAATCGCACGGTTGCCCTGGCCATGGGCGCTGATGCTGGTGCCCTGCTCGACCCGATAGGAAAACGTATCGGTTTCTTCCAGCCGCATCGGGTTGGACGACACCGGGGTGTCGCTGATCGATGCGCTGAAATCCGGCACCCCGCTCAATAGGGCAAGATCGTCCTCGGACAGTGGGGTCGCGCGCTGGTCGGCGGCAGTGGTGGACGATGCTCCGATCATCTGCGAGAACGCGTCCTTGAAGCTGGCCAGCGTCGCCGCATGGGCATGGCCGCGGACGCCCGCTTCATCGAACTGCTTCAAATATGCCTGCACGCCCGTCTGGCGCTGCCGCGCATTGCCCATGGCCGCCAGTTGGCGCAGATCGATGCCAAGCTTGATGCTGCCATCCTGCCCCACGCTGCTGAACGAACGCGCGCTTTGATCGGCATGGAATTCCTGGCTTTGCACCTCCCGGCCCTGAAAAGTGTATTTCGTCTGCAGATCAATCGACGCCACCAGCGCCGGATCGAGGTCGAGCAGGCCGCTGAAATCGAGCCCGGACGAGCGCGTCATGCCGTCGATGGCGTTCTGGAAGGCGGTCGCCATACCGGTCACGGCGTGGCGGTCGGCGGCGCTGAGCTGACCGCTGCTCTTGATCTGCAACGCCAGGCTGTCGCCCTTGCTGTCCATCCCCACGCTGACGTCGACGCCATCGGCCAATCTGATCTTCAGCGCTACCTGGTATGCGCTCTGGCCGCCGCCCGAATTCAACCGCGAGACCGCTTGCGAAAAATCGCCCGCCTCGCTACCGAAGCGCTGCAGCGCCGCGGCGCCCAGCCCCTGCAAGCGATCCAGCAAGGTACTGGCGCCGAAGTTGACGGTCATGAGGGACGTGAGCGCATCGCTCGAACGGGTCTTCCAGCTCAGCGCGTTCAACAGCGGCGGTTGCAGGCTGGCCAGGCCGGCGGGGGAAGAGGAAACCGCCGCTTGCGGCATGACGCCATCGCTTGCAATCAATGCATCGTCCGGGCGGCGCTCCGGCCAAATCGGCACGACTGCAAGTGGCCTGCTGCTGACAGAAGAAATGGCGGTCATGGGGTGATTTCGAGTTAATTACCACCAACAGTAGCGACAAAATCTTTACCGATATTAAATTTCCGCCCCTGGCTCTCCCTTTAGCTCTCCGGCGAACTTTGCCGCTTCCGTATACAATCTGTTACCTGATCGGGGTAAGGTGCTATCCACTACCCTATCGCAAAATATTATTCAGAATAAAGGTTGAATCACAAATGAAAAAACTCCTCAGCTCCCTGGTCGCCGTTGCCGCGCTGTCGCTCGCACAATCCAGCCATGCCGGCACCGGCCTGGTTGATTCGGTTTCGCTGGAAGCCGGCGGTGGCGAGAGCATGCAGATGGTGCGCCTGTCGGCACAAAAGGATTGGAACAAGAACTGGTTCCCGACCAGCGGTTACCACCTGTCGGGCTACTGGGATGCCAACGTCGCCTACTGGCGCGCCAACGACTGGCTGGGTGTCTCGGGTAATCACAAGAATCTGGGCGTGGTCGGCATCACCCCGGTGTTCCGCTGGGAAGCTGACAACAAGCTGGGCCTGTACGCCGACGCCGGTATCGGCGCCGCGCTGTTCTCCAGCGTGTACCAGAATACCGACCGCCACCTGTCGACCGCGTTCGAATTCGCCGACCACGTGGGCTTCGGCTATGTGATGTCCAACAAGTGGGATCTGGGCGTGCGCCTGCAGCACTACTCGAACGGCGGCATCAAGCATCCTAACGGCGGCGTGAACCTGTTCGTGGTCCGCGCCGCTTACCGCTACTAAGCAGCATCGAGGACCAGCCATTGCGGCTGGTCCTGTATTCTCCGAGCGTCAACCCACCATCAGCTTGACGGACTTGAGGTTGGCGCTATCCGGGCCGGCGTGGATGGTAAAGCTGCCCGGTTCCACCACACGCTGCATGTCGGTATTGTAGAACCACAGGTCCGACGGCTTGATGTCGAAGCTCAGCGTACGCTTCTCGCCCGGTTGCAGCGTCACGCGCTGGAAGGCTTTCAGTTCCAGCACCGGCCGGGTCACCGAACTCACATCGTCGCGGATGTAGATCTGCACCACTTCATCGCCGGCGCGCTTGCCGGTATTCGCCACATCCACTTCCACCTTGGTCGACTCGCCCACTGCGATATTCGCTTTGGCCAGACGCGGCGCCGAGATCGCAAACGTCGTGTAGCTCAAACCGAAGCCGAACGGATACAGCGGCTTGGTCGAGCCATCGATGTAGCCGCGGCGAGCCGAAGGCTTATGGTTGTAGAAGATCGGCAGCTGGCCGACGCTGCGCGCGATCGACACCGGCAGCTTGCCACCCGGGTTGGCGCGGCCGAACAGCAGGTCGGCGGCGGCATAGCCGGTTTCCTGGCCCATGTACCAGCCTTCGATGATGGCGTCGGCCTTCTCCGCCAGCAGGTTGATCGACAGCGGGCGGCCGTTCAGCAGGAACACCACGGTCGGTTTGCCCAGCGCGAAAATCTGCGCGGCCAGGTCGTTCTGCTGGCCGATCAGGTCCAGGCTGTCGCGGTCGCCCAGGTGGTTGTCGGCCCAGGCTTCGCGGCTGGTCTGCTCGTTGTCGCCCAGGACCATGACGATGGTGTCGGCCGATTTGGCCGCTTCCACGGCGGCGGCGATCAGTTTGGCGTTGACTTCGGGCTTGGTGAACTTGATTTCGTCCGCGCCCCAGATGCGTTCCTCGGTGATGCGCACGCCTTCCGAGTAGGACAGCTGGAAGCCCTGCGCCTTGGCTTCCGCAGCCAGGCCGTCATGGATCGAGACGATGTGGCGCGGATGGTCGGAGTAGCCGCCGATCGGCGTGTCCTTGGCATGGGTGCCGATCAACAGCAGCTTGCCGACCTTCTTGCCATCCAGCGGCAGCAGGCCCTTGTCGTTCTTCAGCAGCACCGGCGTGCGGGTCGCGGCCAGGCGCGCCAGCGCCACGGCGTCCGGCGTCGCGGTCAGGCTGTCGGCCACTTTGGCATCCACGTACGGGCTCTCGAACAGGCCGGACTGGAACTTCATGGTCAGGATGCGGCGCACCACGTCATTGATTTCCGCCTCCGAGACGCGGCCTTCCTTCACCAGCGCGCCCAATTCCTTGTAGGCCAGGCCGTCCGGCGTCTCGACATCGACACCCGCCTTGATGGCGCGGAATGCCGCTTCTTTCGGCGTTGCCACCAGCTTGTGGCGGGTGATCAGCTCATTGATGCCGAAGTAGTCCGACACGGTGATGCCCTTGAAGCCCCACTCTTCGCGCAGCACCTTGTGCAGCAGCCAGTGATTGGCGTGCGAGGGTACGCCGCCGATCTCGTTATACGACGGCATGACGCAGCCGACGTTGGTTTCCTTGATCGCCTTCTCGAACGGCGGGAAGAATTCCTCGCGCAGCGTGCGCTCGCTGACCTCCGCAGGACCGATGTTGGTGCCGCTCTCCGGCTGGCCGTGGCCGGTCATATGCTTCAGCGTGACGAATACCTTGTCCTTGGCCAGCTTGGGATTGTCGCCGGCGAAGCCACGGATCGCCGCCTTGCCCATCTCGCCGCACAGGTGGGGGTCTTCACCGTAAGTCTCTTCGATACGACCCCAGCGCGGTTCGCGCGCCACGTCCACCACCGGCGCCAGCGCCAGGTTGGCGCCACGCGCACGCATCTCGCGCGCCGCCACGCTGAAGATTTTGGTGGTCAGTTCAGGATCGAACGAGGAAGCGATACCGATCGCCTGCGGGAAGCAGGTGGCGTCCGGCGCCACGTAACCGTGCAGCGATTCCTCGTGCATGAACAACGGAATGCCCAGGCGGGTCTGTTCGACCGCCCATTTCTGCACCGCGTTGATGTACACCGCCGTGTCGTGCGCATTGCGGTTCTTGACGCCGCCGGTGTCGCCGGCGCCGGCCGCCTGGCCCAGCTGGCGGTCCGACGGACGGGCAATCATGCCCAGGCCATGCGGATACACCTTCTGCGCCTTGGCCGCCGAGAATTCGCCCTTGGCGTCCTGGATCTCGGTCTTGGCCTGCCAGGTGCACTGCATCTGCGCGATTTTCTCTTCCAGCGTCATGCGGCCCAACAGATCGTCGACGCGCTTCTCGACCGGCAGCGCGGCGTCCTTGTACGGCGCCTGCGCGGCGGCGGCCAGCGCGGTCGGCGCCTGCAGCACCGAGAGTCCGGCCAGGCCGGTCATGGAAGTGAGGAACTGCCTGCGGTTGTTGCTCATGCGTTTGTCTCCTAGTGATTTTTTTGGTGTTTAACGCTTGCCGGCGCGGGTGCTGACGTCCACCCAGACGGCCAGGGTCAGAATCGCGCCCTTGACGATCATCTGCCAGTAGGTATCCACGTCCAGCATCGACATGCCGTTGTCCAGCGAGGCCATGACCAGCGCGCCAATCAGGGCGCCGTGCACGGTGCCCGAACCGCCACGCATCGAGGTGCCGCCGATGAAGCAGGCCGCGATCGCATCCAGCTCGCCGGAGGTACCGGCCGACGGCGAACCCGCCGCCAGACGTGCGGTGTTGATCAGGCCAGCCAAGGCGCACATCAGGCCCATGATGCCGAAGATCCACAGCTTGATCGACTTGACGTTGATGCCCGACAGGCGGGTGGCTTCCATGTTCGAGCCGACCGAATACACGCGGCGGCCGAACACGGTCTGGGTGGTCACGTAGCTGAAGATACCCAGCAGCGCCAGCAACAGCAGCACCGGCAGCGGGATACCTTCGTAATCGTTGAAGGTAATGATGAACGCGGCCAGCACCACGCCGATGATGGCCAGCTTGGCGGCGTCGCGCCACACCGGCGCCACGTCCAGCGCGTGCGCGGCGCGGCTGCGGCGCTGCTGGAAGATCAGGTAGATCGCCACCACGAACAGCAGCACGCCCAGCGCGATGCCCAGCGTCGGCGACAGATAGCCCTGGCCGAGGTAGACCATGTCGTCCGACACCGGCGCGATGGTGGTGCCGCCGGTCACGCCCAGCACGATGCCGCGATAGGCGAGCATGCCGCCCAGACCGACGATGAACGAAGGGATGCCCAGGTAGGCGGTCAGGTAGCCGTTGAACAGGCCGATCACCAGGCCCACCGCCAGCACCACGGCCAGCGTGGCCGGCAGCGGCAGGTGGTGCGTGACATCGAGCACCGCCGCCACGCCGCCCAGCAGGCCAAGCAGCGAGCCGACCGACAGGTCGATCTCGCCGGCAATGATCACCAGCGACATGCCGCAGGCGACGATGCCGGTGATGGCCATCTGGCGCATCAGGTTGGACAGGTTGCGTGGGGTGATGAAGCCGCCCTCGGTGTGATAGCTGAAGAAGCCCCAGATGATGGCCACCGCGATCAGCAGCGCGAGCATTTTGTACTGCGTGAACAGCTGTTTGATGTTGTTACTCTTCATAAGTCATCCAATGAGTTCAATGCGCCTGATCCAGCGCGGCAGCCAGCACGGTTTCCTGGCTCAGGTTATCGTTGACGAAATCGCCGCGCAGCTTGCCCTCGCCGATCACCAGCACGCGGTCCGAAATGCCCAGCACTTCTGCCAGCTCCGACGACACCATGATGATGGACATGCCCTGCTTGGCCAGATCGAACATCAGCTGGTAGATCTCGAACTTGGCGCCGACGTCCACGCCGCGGGTCGGTTCGTCCAGGATCAGGATTTTCGGTTTGGTCAGCAGCATCTTGGACAGCACCGCCTTTTGCTGGTTACCGCCGGACAGGCCGGTGATCGGCAGGAACGGGCTGGAGGTCTTCAGCTTGACGGCCTTGATCTCCTGGCGAATGGTGGCCAGTTCGGCCTCCTGGTCGATGCGGGTGGCGCGCGAAAAATCCTTCAGCACCGACAGCGTCATGTTGTAGCCGACGCCCAGGTCGGGCACGATGCCGTGGTGCTTGCGGTCTTCCGGCACCATCGCCAGGCCGTTGCGGATGGATTTCATCGGCGAGCCGGTATCCAGCTTCTGGCCGTTGTACCAGACCTCGGCCTGATAATCGCCGGGATACGCGCCGAAGATGGCCGACACCAGTTCGGTGCGCCCCGCCCCGACCAGGCCGGCGATGCCGAGGATCTCGCCCCGGCGCAGCTTGAACGAGATGTCGTCCACGCGCTTGCGCTCGGGATTGTCGACGTCGTAGCAGGTCACGTTGCGGGCTTCGAAGATCACCTCGCCCGGCGTGTGTTCGCGCTGCGGATACAACTGGGTCATCTCGCGGCCCACCATCTGCGCGATGATGCGGTCGATATTCATCTCCGACATCGGCGTGGTAGCGATGTGCTGGCCGTCGCGGATGGTGATGATGGTGTCGCAGATGTCCGCCACTTCGTCCAGTTTGTGCGAGATGTAGACGCAGGTGACGCCCTTGGCCTTCAGCGAATGGATGATATTCAGCAGCACCTTGATCTCGTTAGCGGTCAGCGAGGACGAAGGCTCGTCGAGGATCAGCAGGCGCGCGTTCTTGTTCAGCGCCTTGGCGATCTCGATCAGCTGCTGATGGCCGCCGCCGTACTGCTTCACCGGCAGCACCACGTTGACATCGTTGATGTTCAGCTCTTTCAGCAGCTCCTCGGCGCGGCGGTTCATGGCGGCATAATCCATGCGGCCGCCCGGCAGCGTGATCTCGTTGCCGAGGAAGATATTCTCCGCCACCGACAGCTCGGGCACCAGCATCAGTTCCTGGTGGATGATGACGATGCCGGCCGCCTCGGTTTCGCGGATGGACTGCGCCTGCAGCGGCTTGCCGTCCCAGATGATTTCGCCATCCCAGGTGCCGTGCGGGTAGACGGCGGACAGCACCTTCATCAGGGTCGACTTGCCGGCGCCGTTCTCGCCGCACAGGCCCGCGCATTCGCCGCGCTTCAACTTGATGTCGATGCCGTTCAATGCGCGCACACCGCCGAATTCCTTGACGATGTTGCGCATTTCCAGAAGATATTCGGACATGCGGATTCCTTAGTTGGCGGTCAGCTGGGCCTTGCTGTAGAAGCCGTCGTCAGCCAGCACGTTCACGTTCGCCTTGGTCAGGGCGATAGGCGTCAGCAGCATGGTGCTGACGTTTTTCATGCCGTTGTTGTAGTTGGCGTTGTAGGCCGGCGCTTCGTTGCGCACCAGCTTGACGGACAGGCGCGCCGCTTCGGTGGCGATCAGTTTCAGCGGCTTGTAGACGGTCATGGCCTGGGTGCCGGCGATCACGCGCTTGACGGCCGCCAGGTCGGCATCCTGGCCGGAGACCGGCACCTTGCCGGCCAGCTTCTGTGCGGCCAGCGCCTGGATGGCGCCGCCGGCGGTGGCGTCGTTCGATGCGACCACGGCGTCGATCTTGTTGCCGTTGGCGGTCAGCGCGTTTTCCACGATGGACAGCGCTTCCGACGCGCTCCAGTCCTTGACCCACTGGCTGCCCACCACCTTGATGTCGCCCTTGGTGATCAGCGGCTGCAGCACTTTCATCTGGCCTTCGCGCAGCACCTTGGCGTTGTTGTCGGTCGGCGCGCCGCCCAGCAGGTAGTAATTGCCTTTCGGTTTCAGCGCCACCAGGCTGCTGGCCTGCAGTTCGCCGACCTTGGCATTGTCGAAGGAGATGTAGGCGTCGATATCGGCGTTCAGGATCAGGCGGTCGTAGGACACCACCTTGATCTTGGCCTTTTTCGCCTCGCGCACGGCGTTGTTCAGCACCGTGGCGTTGTAGGGAACGATCACCAGCACGTCCACGCCGCGCGAGATCAGGTTCTCGATCTGCGAAATCTGGCGCTGCTCGCTGGCGTCGGCCGATTGCACGTAGACCTTGGCGCCCAGCTTCTCCGCCTCGGCGGTGAAATATTCGCGGTCGCGCGCCCAGCGTTCCAGGCGCAGGTCGTCGATCGAGAAACCGATCTTCGGGTTCTTGGCATCGGCCATCGCGGCGCCGGCGCTCAGGGCCAGCGTGGCGCCGATAAGGGCGCTAACTACAGTCTTCTTCATTTTGTCTCCTGAGATTCGAATTCTTTAGTGATTGTGGCGCGCGAGCTTCTCGCCGACTCCCTGATACTTGAGCGCCAGCTCCATGCAGGCGCCGGTTTCCATCTGTCCGGTGGTGGAGCGGTAAATCTCCTGCCACGGCGTCTGGCTGGCCGGTACCGGCGGAATGCCTTCCGCCTTGCGCTTGGCCAGTTCCTCGTCGCTGATCAGCATATTGCAGCTGCCTTCATTCAGGTCCACGCGCACGGTGTCGCCGGTGCGGATATAGGCCAGGCCACCGCCAACCGCGCTTTCCGGCGAGGCATTGAGGATGGACGGGCTGTCCGAGGTGCCGGACTGACGGCCGTCGCCCAGTGTCGGCAGCCAGTTGACGCCGCGCTTGATCAGGGCATCCGGCGGTTGCATGTTCACCACCTCCGCCGACCCCGGCCAGCCGATCGGGCCGGCGCCGCGGATCACCAGCATGCAGTTCTCGTCGATGTTCAGCGACGGATCGTTGATGCGCTCGTGGTAGTCGCCCGAACCGTCGAACACGATGGCGCGCGATTCGAAGATGTTTTCACGGCCAGGCGTGCTCAGATAACGCTGGCGGAACTCCGGCGAAATCACGCTGGTCTTCATGATGGCGAAGTCGAACAGATTGCCCTTCAGGACGAAGAAGCCGGCGTCCTCCTTCAGCGGCGCGCTGAACGGGTAGATCACCTCGCGGTCGTTGGTCTCGCGGCCGACCAGATTTTCCTTCATGGTCTTGCCGGTGACGGTGAAACGGTCGGAGCGCAGTCTGCCCTGCTGTTCCAGTTCCCACATCACGGCCGGCACGCCGCCGGCGCGATGGAAGCGCTCGCCCAGGAATTTACCGGACGGCTGCATGTTCAGCAGCAGCGGCACCTTGTGCCCGTACTCCATCCAGTCGCTGGATTTCAGCTCGACGCCGGCGTGACGCGCCATGGCGACGATGTGCTGCTGGGCGTTGGTCGAACCGCCGATGGCGGCATTCACCACGATCGCGTCCAGGAAGGCGTCGCGGTTCAGGATCTGCGACGGACGGATGTCCTGCTTGGCCATTTCGACGATGCGCTTGCCGGTTTCGTAGGCCATCTGGCCACGCTCGCGGTAAGGCGCGGGAATGGCCGAGCAGCCGGTCAGCGACATGCCCAGCGCCTCGGCGATGGCGTTCATGGTCGAAGCGGTGCCCATGGTGTTGCAGTGACCCGCCGACGGCGCCGAGGCGGCGGCGATTTCCAGGAACTTCTCGTTGTCGATCTTGCCGGCGGCCAGCTGCTTGCGCCCCTTCCAGATCGCCGCGCCCGAGCCGACCAGCTCACCATCGAGCCAGCCGTCCAGCATCGGCCCGCCGGACAGCACGATGGCCGGGATATCCACGGTGGCGGCGGCCATCAACTGCGACGGTGTGGTCTTGTCGCAGCCGGTGGTCAGCACCACCGCGTCGATCGGGTAGCCGTGCAGGATCTCGACCAGGCCCATATAGGCCAGGTTGCGGTCGATGGCGGCGGTGGGACGGCGGCAGTTCTCGAAGATCGGATGCAGCGGGAATTCCATGGCGATGCCGCCGGCGTCGCGGATACCGTCGCGCACGCGCTTGGCCAGCTCCAGGTGGATGCGGTTGCACGGGCTGATATCGCTGCCGCTTTGGGCGATGCCGATGATCGGGCGGCCGGAACGCAGTTCCTCCGGCGTGATCCCGTAATTCATGAAGCGCTCCAGGTACAGCGCGGTCATGTCGATGTGGTCCGGATTATCGAACCAGTCCTGCGAGCGGTAGCGACGCGATTGGGTGCTCATAATGCTTGCCTATTCAGGTAGATACAGATGTTGCAGTTGTCCCGGCGAGGCCACGCGGAAGCTGAAAATGCCTCCGGCCAGCGGCTCCCGGCTCAATTCCTCGGCCGTCAGACCCTTGCGGGCCGTGGTGACGAATACGGTGCGCAGATCTTCACCGCCAAAAGCGACCTTGGTGATATTCGAACACGGCATGTTGATGGTGTCCAGTAGCTGGCCCGATGGTGCGTAGCGGTCGATGCGGCCGCCGGCGAACAGGCCCACCCACAAGGCGCCGTCGGCATCCACCGCCGTGCCGTCCGGATAGCCGTCCTCGATGCGCACCAGCACGCGCTTGTTGGACAGCCTGCCCTGCTCGTCCAGGTCGAAGGCGTAGATCGTCTTCTCCAGCGTGTCGGTGTGGTAGAAGGTGCGGCCGTCGGGGCTGGTGCAGGGGCCGTTGGTGATCACGTAGCCGCTGTCCATGCGCTCCAGCGGCGCACCTGCCATGACACCGGTGGCGCGGTACAGCGAGCCGCTAGTCGCCACCTCGGCGTTGTCCATGGAGCCGAACCACAGGGCGCCGTGGCGGTCCACGTAGCCGTCGTTCAGGCGGTTACCCGGCAGGTCCGCTTCCAGTTCCTGCAGCGTGGTCAGCTCGCCGGTCTCGAACGAGAAGCGGGCGATGCGGCCCGGCAGGCCGCAGACGAAATCACCACCGTGCATGGGCAGCGCGAAGCCCACTTCGTCCGGCACCGTCCAGCTCTGACGGCGGCTGCCATCTTCAGCGCAGCGATGAATCGCGCGCTGTTTGATGTCGACGAAATACAGGGCCTTGTGTTCCGGATGCCAGACCGGGCCTTCGCCCAGGGTCGCGCCCAATGACCAGATGCACTCAGGCTGGTACAAATTCATGCTCCATACCATCCGGCGTCGACGAAATAGTCACGGCCGGAGCAGCGGCGCGCGTTATCCGAGGACAGGAACAGCGCCATGGCGGCGATGTCCTCCGGCTCCACGCGCTCGTGCAGGCACTGCGCGTTGAGGATTTCCTGCTCGCCTTCCGGCGTATGCCACAGCGCCATCTGGCGCGGGGTACGCACCGAGCCAGGGATGACGCAATTGACGCGGATGCCGTCCTTGCCCAGATCGCGCGCCAGGCCGCGGGTCAGGCCCTCGATGGCCGCCTTGGCGGTCATGTACAGGGTCAGGTCCGGCAGCGCCAGGTGCCAGGAGATCGAACCGAAGTTCAGGATCACGCCGCCGCCAGCTTTCTTCATGCCCGGCGCCACGGCCTGGGCGCAGAAGAACTGGTGGCGCAGGTTGACGGCCAGGCTGTCGTCCCAATACTTGGCGGTGACGTCCTGCACCTGGTGGCGGTTGTCGTTGGCGGCGTTGTTGATCAGGATTTCGATGGCGCCGTGATCGCGCTCGATCTGTTCCATCACCTTGGCCAAGGCGTCCAGGTCGGTCAGATCGCAGTGGAAGAACACCGGCGCGTGCTTGCCGCCCTTCAGGCTGTCGACCAGTTCGCGCGAGGCATCGACCACGATATCGATGAAGAACACCTGGGCGCCCTGCTTGACGAAAGCGTCCACGATGCCGGCGCCGATGCCGGTGCCGCCGCCAGTGATCAGCACCCGCTTGTCGGCGAGGTCCGGATAAGTGGCGAAGACCAAAGGTCGCTGTCCGCCGGTTGATTGCACCATCTTGTATTCCTCCAGTTGATTATGTGATTAGGCCAGCAGTCCGCGCTGCGCCAGATTGCGATACAGGGCGCGTACGCCGAAAGTCCACGGCGTGATCGCGTCGCTCAGTTGTACGTGATTGACCAGCGCGCCCAGCGACGGGGTGCTGATGGTGACGCGGTCGCCCAGCTTGTGGGTGAAGCCGGCGCCAGGCGCGCCACGGTCCTTGATCGGCGAGAACATGGTGCCCAGGAAAAGCATGAAGCCGTCCGGGTACTGGTGGTGCGCGCCGGCGGTCTGCGACACCAGGTCGAGCGGATCGCGGCTGATTTCGCGCATGCGGCTCTCGCCATCCAGACGGAACTCGTCTTCCGCGCCTTCGATCAGCAGGCGGATTTCGGCGTTGCGTACGGTGTCCAGCGTGAACTTGTCGTCAAACAGGCGGATGAACGGCCCGATGCCGCAGGAGGCGTTGTTGTCCTTGGCTTTACCGAGCAGCAGCGCGCTGCGGCCTTCGATGTCGCGCAGGTTGACGTCGTTGCCCAGCGCCGCGCCGACCACTTCCGCGCGGCTGTTCACCGCCAGCACCACTTCCGGTTCCGGGTTGTTCCACTTCGAGGCTGGATGCAGACCCACGTCTGCGCCAAAGCCGACCGCCGACATCGGCTGCGATTTGGAGAACACCTCGGCGTACGGACCGATGCCGACTTCCATGTACTGCGACCAGGCGCCGCGCGCGATGAACTGCTGCTTCAGCTTTTCCGCCTCCGGCGAGCCGGGCTTGATGGCCGACAGGTCGGCGCCGATATCTTCCAGCAGCGACTTGCGCAGCTCGTCGGCCTTGGCCGGGTTGCCGCCGGCCTGTTCTTCGATCACGCGTTCCAGCAGGCTGACCGCGAAGGTCACGCCGCAGGCCTTGATGGCCTGCAGGTCGTTCGGCGCCAGCAGGTAGGGCGCGCCGGCGGTGCCGTTCAGCGAATTTTCGATCAGCGCCTCGGCGTCGCCCAGCGATTCGCCTTGCGCCGATTTGGCGAAGGCCACCACGTCCTGGCGGTCCAGCAGGTCGGCCACGGTGGATATCTGTTTGGTGATGTCGAAGACTTCGCCATTGCGCACCACGACCACGCTCGGGCCGTTGATGTCGCCGGCGCGCCATACGCGGCCGACCAGCAGGGCGTCCGACAGGTCGGCCGGCAGATGCGCCGCCAGCGGCGCGTGCTTGAGAGTGTTTTTCACGGGATTTCCTTGTCTCGTAAAGCTGGGGTCAGCGCCCCAGGCTCGGTTTTTTCGGAGAATACGTCCAGCCAGGTACTAAATAACGCATCGCCACCGCGTCGTCGCGCGCCGTGGTGGCCACCTTCTTGTACAGCGCATGCGCCGCTGCGATGCGGTCCATGTCCGGTTCAATGCCCAGGCCAGGCGCTTGTGGCACCTGTACCGCCCCGCCAGCGATCCGCAGCGGTGCGCGCGTCAGGCGCTCCTGGCCTTCCTGCCAGATCCAGTGCGTGTCGATGGCGGTGATGCGGCCCGGCGCGGCCGCCGCCGCGTGGGTGAACATCGCCAGCGAAACGTCAAAGTGGTTGTTCGAGTGCGAGCCCCAGGTCAGTCCCCAGTCATCGCACAGCTGCGCCAGACGCACCGAACCCTGCATGGTCCAGAAGTGCGGATCGGCCAGCGGAATATCGACGGCGCCCAGCAGATGGGAGTGCGCCATCTGGCGCCAGTCGGTGGCGATCATGTTGGTGGCGGTGGGGATGCCGGTGGCGCGGCGGAATTCGGCCATGATCTCGCGGCCGGAATAGCCGTCTTCGGCGCCGCAAGGATCTTCGGCGTAAGCCAGGATGTGGCCCTGGCCGCGGCAAAGGTCGATTGCTTCGCGCAGCGACCAGGCGCCGTTCGGGTCCAGCGTCACACGGGAATCGGGGAAGCGCGCTTTGATGGCGGCGACAGCTTCCATCTCGTCGGCGCCGCGCATCACGCCGCCCTTCAGCTTGAAATCCTTGAAGCCGTATTTTTCCACCGTGGCCTCGGCCAGTTCGGCGATGGCGGCCGGCGTCATCGCGGCCTGATGGCGGCGGGCATACCAGCCGCTCTGCCCTTCGCCGCTCAGATACGGCAGATCGGTGCGCTCACGCTCGCCGAGGTAGAACAGGTAGGCCAGCATCGGCACGCTGTCGCGCTGCTGGCCCGCGCCCAGCAGTTCGCAGACGGGCACGCCCAGGTGCTGCCCCAGCAGGTCGAGCAGCGCCGCCTCGACGGCGGTGATGACGTTGTCCAGACGCAGATTGATCTCGTGCGGCTGCTTCAGCACTTCCGCCTCGGCGGCCGAAGTCACCTGGTGATGGCCGCCGATGGCGGCGCGGATGCTGTTCAGCGTGCGGTTGTAGCGGCCGATCGCAGTCCCCACCACCAGCGGTACGGCGGTTTCCAGCGCGCGCAGGATGCCCGCGCCGCCCGGCACTTCGCCCATGCCGGTATTGCCTGCGCTATCTTTCAACAACACCAGATTACGGGTAAAGAACGGAGCATGGGCGCCGCACAGATTCAACAGCATGCTGTCGTAACCTGCCACTGGTATCACCCGCATCTCCGTTATCACCGGACCGACTGCTTCCGGCGTTTTTGTTGCATATACCATCCTCTTACCCTAAAATGAATAGCGCTAACATTTTGTGAGTGTGAAGGATTTATGCGATCAAGTCAACACGCATTACGTAGCTGTTTAGGGGCTGCTGCCGCAGTATGTTTGATGGGTTCCGCCGGCGCCGAACCGGCGAGCCACTGGGTGGCCAGTTGGGGTGCGGCGCAACAGATCGTCGAGCCCAACAACGAGCTGGCGGCGGAAAAATGGCGCGACGCCAGCCTGCGCCAGATCGTGCGCCTCACTCTGGGCGGGCAGCAGTTGCGGGTGCGGATCAGCAATGCATATGGCACCGCACCATTATTGCTCGAAGGCGCCAGCGTCGGCCTGGCCACGGCGCCCGGCAATGCCGATATCGCCGCCGGCTCCCTGCATCCGCTGACCTTCGACGGCCGCACCAGCATCATGATTCCCGCGGGCGCCGAGTATTACAGCGATCCGGTACAGATGACGGTGAAACCGGCCTCGGACCTGGCGATCTCCATGTATTTCAAGGACGCGCCGGCGCGCCAGAGCGGCCATCCTGGCTCGCGCAGCAACAGCTTTATTGCCAAGGGCAATCGCGTCATGGACGCCGCCTGGGGCGACACCGACAAGATCGCCCACTGGTACGCGCTCAGCGATGTCGAGGTGCGGGCGCCCCGTTCCACCGGCGCCGTGGTCACCATCGGCGATTCCATCACCGACGGCTACGGCGTCCCCACCGACACCAACACCCGCTGGCCGGACGTGCTGGCGGCGCGCCTGCGTGACAACCACTACACGATGGGCGTGGTCAACGCCGGGATTGGCGGCGGCCGCATGCTGCGCGACGGCACCGGCCCGAATCTGGCCTCACGCTTCGACCGCGACGTGCTGTCACGCGCAGGCGTCACCCACGCGCTGGTGCTGATCGGCGTGAACGACATGGGCAGCCAGCACCGCAATGGTCCTGATACGCCGGCCGACCGCCAGCAACTGCTGGCCGATCTGAAACTGGCTTACCGTCAGCTGGCCGAACGCGCACACGCCCATGGCGTGTGCCTGATCGCCGGCACCATCACGCCCTACAGCGGCAGCGATTACTATCGCCCCGCCGCTGAAAACGAGGCGGACCGGCAGGAGCTGAACAACTGGATACGCGGCTCCGGCGTGTTCGACGCGGTGGCCGACTTCGACGCGGCGCTGCGCGACCCGGCCCAGCCCAAGCTGCTGAAAAAAGTCTACGACAACGACGGCCTGCATCCCAATCTGGCCGGCTACCGCGCGCTCGGCGATACCGTGCCGCTGGCGGCTTTGCGCAAAAGCTGCGGAGGCGGCAAATGATGTCGCTGCGCACCGCCGCATCGGCGTTTTCGACACTTTCGACACTTTCGGCATTCTCGGCGCTGGTCGGTATAACCTCCCTGGCGGCGCCGGCACATGCGGCCGAGGCGAAGCAGCCCGCCAGCTACAGCAACCCGGTGCTGAGCGGTTTCCACGCCGATCCCAGCATCTGCCGCGTCGGCGGCGATTATTATCTGGCCACCAGCAGCTTCGAATACTTCCCCGGCGTACCCATCTTCCATAGCAAGGACCTGGTGCACTGGCGCCAGATCGGCCACGCGCTGACACTCGCCAGCCAGCTGAATCTGACGCACACCCGCAGCTCGCAGGGCATCTACGCACCGACGCTGCGCTGCCATGACGGTGTGTTCTACATGGTCACCACCAATATGGAGGGCGGCGGCGCGTTCTACGTGCACACCCGCGATCCAGCCGGCGAATGGTCGGAACCGGTGTGGCTGAACGATCCGGCCTTCGCCATGGACCCATCGCTGTTCTTCGACGACGACGGCAAGGTGTATTACACCCGTCACGGCGGCGGCGAGCACGGTGGCGTGTACCAGGCCGAAATCGACCTCAAGGCCGGCAAGCTGCTGGAACAGCCGCGCCTCGTCTGGTCCGGCACCGGCGGCGTGTGGCCGGAAGGTCCGCATCTGTACAAGCACGATGGCCAGTACTATCTGCTGATTTCGGAAGGCGGCACCTCCTATAACCACAGCCTGACCATGGCGCGCTCCCCGTCGCCGATGGGACCATACACCGCTTATGCGGGCAATCCCGTCATCACGCACCGCGGCCATCCCGAGCTGCCGCTGCAAGCCATCGGTCACGGCGATCTGGTGCAAACGCCGGAAGGCAAATGGTGGATGCCGCTGCTGGGCATACGGCCGGTGGAGCAGAAACATCATCTGGGCCGCGAGACCATGCTGACGCCAGTCGCCTGGAACAAGGACGGCTGGCTGACCGTGAACAGCGGCCAGCCGCTGGCACTGGAGATGTCCGGCGCCGGCCTGCCGCCGGCGGCACCATGGCCCGCGCAACCGGTGCGCGACGAATTCGACGCCCCGAGGCTCGCGCTGCACTGGACACAGCTGCGCGGACCCGGCGACGGCCTGTGGTCACTCAGCGAGTGTGCCGGCCATCTGCGTCTGAAGGGCAGCAGCGTCACCATGAACGACATCGCCCAGCCGGCATTTATCGCGCGCCGGCAGGAACACATGCGCATGCGCGCGGCCACCCAGCTCGAATTCCAGCCGGCTGCCGCAAGCGAAGCGGCCGGCCTGGTGCTGCGCCAGAATGAGAAGAACTACTACGAACTGCGGATCACCGGCGCGCCGCGGCGCCGGCTGGAGCTGGTGGAACGCGTGCAGGGTGTGACCACGCTGAAGGGCAGCGCGGAGCTGCCTGCCGGTCCCGTGGTGCTGCAGGTCGAATCGTGGCCGGATCATTATGTCTTCAGTTTTGGCAGCGGCAGCGGGCCGTTCAAGCCTGTCGGCTCCTTGCCTACCGCACCGCTGTCGTCGGAAGCGGCGGGCGGATTTACCGGCGTCTTCATCGGCATGTACGCCGAAGGCGCCAAACCGCGGCAAGCCATGCCTGCCGCAGATTTTGCATGGTTCGACTACCAGCCAGTGGAAAAATAAACCGATATGAGACAACGCTTGATCGCCGCCGGGGCCGTGCTATTGGCCCTGTTTTCCCACGCCCTGCCCGCCCATGCGCTGGGCCAGAAAAAACTGGCCTGGTTCGACCAGCCGCCCGCCGACGCCGTCGCGCTGGCCCGTAACGGCCAGGCCGCCCGACTGTATATCGATGCGAACGACTATCCCGGCGTGATACGCGCGGCCGGCGATCTGCAGGCCGACATCGGCCGCGTCAGCGCCGCCAAACCGGTGCTGAACCAGGACGGCAAGCCGGCCGGCACCGATGTGGTCATCATCGGCACCGTGGGAAAAAGCGCGCTGATCGATCAACTGGTGGCGGCCGGCAAGCTGGATGTCTCCGCCATCAAGGGCAAATGGGAAGGCTGGCAGGTACAGACGCTGAGCAAACCGCTGCCAGGCGTCGAGCGCGCGCTGGTCATCGCCGGCAGCGACAAGCGCGGCACCATCTACGGCATCTATGAGATGTCCGAGCAGATTGGCGTCTCGCCCTGGAACTGGTGGGCCGACGTGCCGGCGGCGAAGCACGGTAACGTGTACGCCTCCGCCAGCGCCGCCGTCAGCGATGCGCCGGTGGTACAGTATCGCGGCATCTTTCTGAATGACGAAGCGCCGGCGCTGACCGGCTGGGTCAAGCAGCGCTACGGCGGCTTCAATCACCAGTTCTACGAGAAGGTGTTTGAGCTGATCCTGCGCCTGCGCGGCAATTACCTGTGGCCGGCCATGTGGGGCGAAGCCTTCTACGACGACGATAAGCTGAACGGCAAGACCGCCGACGAATACGGCGTCGTGATCGGCACCTCGCACCACGAACCGATGATGCGCGCCCACGATGAGTGGCGCCGCTATGGCGGCGGCAAGCCGTGGGACTACAACCGCAGCGGCGACGCCCTGCGCGAATTCTGGACGCAGGGTCTGCGCGTCTCGCAAGGCCAGGAAAAGCTGATCACGCTGGGCATGCGCGGCGATGGCGACGAGCCGATGTCGCGCGATGCCAACGTCGCGCTGCTGGAACACATTGTCAGCGACCAGCGCGGCATCATCGCCAAAGAGATCAACCCGGACGTGACCAAGGTGCCGCAGGTATGGGCGCTGTACAAGGAAGTGCAGGAATACTACGAAAAAGGCATGCGCGTGCCGGATGACGTGATGCTGCTGTGGTGCGACGACAACTGGGGCAACATCCGTCGCCTGCCGACGCCGGAAGAGCGCAAGCGCGCCGGTGGCGCGGGTATCTATTACCACTTCGATTACGTCGGCGGTCCGCGCTCCTACAAATGGATCAATGTGACGCCGCTGCCCAAGGTGTGGGAGCAGATGCATCTGGCCTGGCAATATAAGGCCGACCGCATGTGGATCGTCAACGTCGGCGACCTGAAGCCGATGGAAGTGCCGATCGAATTCTTCCTCACCTATGCCTGGAACCCGGCCGCCTGGCCGGCCGAACGTCTGCCGGATTATCTGAAGCTGTGGGCTGCGCGCGAATTCGGTCCGGAGCATGCGGACGACATCGCCGATATCGTCGCCAGATACGCGAAGTACAACGGCCGTCGCAGGCCGGAGCAGCTGGAACCCAATACCTATAGCCTGGTGAATTACAACGAAGCCGCGCGCATCGTCGATGAATACAAGGCCATCGTCGCGCGCGCGGAAAAGATCTCGGCGGCACTGCCGGCGGCAAGGCGCGATGCCTTCTTCCAGTTGGTGCTGTACCCGGTCAAGGCCAGCGCGGTGGTGAACGAGCTGTATGTCACGGCCGGCTTGAACCGCCTGTATGGCCTGCAGGGACGGGCCTCGACCAACGATATGGCGGCCCGTGCGCGCGCCCTGTTCGCAGAAGATGCCGAGCTGGTGCGCCGCTATCACGAGGACACCAGCGGCGGCAAGTGGAATCACATGATGTCGCAGACTCACCTCGGCTATACCTACTGGAACCAGCCGCCACGCAACGTCATGCCGCCGGTGACCGAAATGCAGGTGCCGAAGGGGGCCGACATGGGTGTGGCGGTGGAAGGCAGCGAGCAGGTCTGGCCGGGCCCCGGCGGCGACGCCCTGGCCCTGCCCGCGCTGAATATCTTCGAGCGCCAGCCGCGCTTCATCGACATCTTCAATCGCGGACGGCAGCCATTCAACTACACCGTGACCAGCAGCGAGCCATGGCTCACGCTCGACAAGCCCAGGGGCATGGTGAACAAGGAGCAGCGCGTGATCGTCGATGCGCGCTGGGCCGACGTGCCGGATGGCGTCGACCATGCCACACTGACCATATCCGGCGCGGGCGTCAGGACGACGGTAAAAGTCCCGCTGCACAAACCGGCCGGCGCGGCAGGCCTGAAAGGCTTTATCGAAACCGGCGGCGTGGTGGCGATGGAGGCGGAGCACTTCACGCGCGCATTGCCGGCCGGCCAGCGCAGCTGGCTGCGGATTCCGGATCATGGCCGCACCCTGTCCGGCATGACGGTGCTGCCGGTCGATGCGCCTGCGGATGCGGCGCCGGCCATGCGCCTGGAATACGACATGCAGCTGTTCAGCAGCGGCAAATTCGACGTCCAGACCACGCTGGCGCCGACGCAGAAGTTCCAGCCCGGCGAGGGCCTGCGCTACGCGATATCGTTTGACGATGAGCCCCCGCAGATCATCAATGTGCACGCGGACGGCAGCGAAAGAGCCTGGGAACGCACGGTGTCCGATGGCGCGACGGTACTGACCTCACGCCACCTGATCGACAAGCCGGGCAGGCATACCCTGAAGTTCTGGGCCCTGGACGCGGGCCTCGTGCTGCAAAAACTGGTGGTCAACACCGGCGGGCAGCGCAGCAGCTACCTCGGTCCACCTGAAAGCCCGCGCCAGTAAAACCGTGTCATTCCGGCGCAAGCGGGAATGACACATTGGCCTGATCAGCCACGCGTCGGCATCGCGTTGATCGCCGCCGCAATCGCATCGCGCAGCGGCTTGGCGCGATACTGCTCATCGAACGGCGTCGGCCGCATCTTCTGCCCGTCGGTACGGGGCGCTTCCTTCCATCCCTGCAGCCAGGTGTGGTTATCCGCCATGCCCCACATCAGAAAATCCTTGCACTGCCGGTAGCTGAACGTCACGTCCAGATAATCCTTGGCCAGCGCCGCCACGCCCGCATCCCGTTTCGCCACGTCGGCCGGCAGCTTGCGGTCGTTGACATCGAACTCGGTGACCAGCAGATCCAGTCCCATCCCCGTCACCTCATCCAGGAAGCGGCGCCAATCCTGCTGATGCTTCAAACCCTTGTCGCTGCTCAGCTCATCCCATGAACCGATATGGCTCTGCAGCCCGAGCGCGTGCACCGGCGTGCCGCGCGATTTCAAATCGTGCAGCAGCTTCAGTACCCCTTCACGATGTTTGGCGCTGCCCTCGTCCGGCCGCATGTAATCGTTATAAACCAGCTGCGCCTGTGGCGCATGCTCGTGCGCCAGGCGGAAAGCGAGATCGATCTGTTCCAGCGCGCCCAGCTTTTCCGCGAATACATTGCTGCGCAACGCCGCCGTTTTCGGGTCGACCGCCTCATTCACCACGTCATAGCTGTAGATCGCGCTGCCGAAATGTGCGCACACCGTGGCGACATGCTTGCGCAGCAGTTGCTCCGCCGCCTGCACCGGCCGAGTGCCGAAGTCGTATTCATTTACCCACTTCGGCAGCCACTTGGCGTCCTGCCAGATGAGATTATGTCCGCGCACGGTCATGCCCTGCGATTTGGCCCAGGCATACAGCTCGTCGGCCGGACCGAAGTTGTATTGCCCCTGACGCGGTTCGAGCGCCTGCCACTTGCCCTCGTTTTCGGCGACCAGCATGTCGCACTCGCGCACCATCAAATCCTTGTAGCCGGAGTCGCGCAAAGCGCCATGGCTGATCGCATTGCCGACCCGCAGACCTTTGCGTTTGCCCAGCGCCTTCAAGGGCTCCTGCGTTTCGGCGGCATGCAGCGGCAGCACTGCGCCGGCAGCCATCATGACCAGCATATCGCGGCGGGAAATCGTCATTTTGTCTCACTCCTCGTTGGAATTGTTTGGCATAATAGGAAAAATGGTTACGCTACCATAAATTCGGAGACATAATGCGTTTTTCCTTTCACACCGCCGTGATAGCGCTGCTGGTCGCGCTCATCCTCCCGGTCGCCGCTCGCGCCGCACCCGCCAGCGAAGACGGTTACGACCTCTGGCTGCGCTATCGCCCACTGGACAAGACTGCGCGGGCAAGCGTGCAAGCCCAGGCCCGCAGCATCGTACTGGCGGGTGAGCCATCGCCGACCACGCGGGCCGCAGTGGAAGAATTGAAACGCGGCCTGGCCGGCATGCTGGGCCGCGATCCCGCGGTCGCCGCCCGGCCGGGTGACGGTGCGCTGCTGCTGGCCACGCCCGCCCGACTGCCGGAGCTGGCCGGTGCGACCAACGCGCTGCGCGGCGAACTGGCCACGCTGGGCGATGAAGGCTATCTTCTGCGCCAGACGCGCATCGCCGGCCACAACGTCACGCTCATCGCCGCCAATACCGACATCGGCCTGTTGTACGGCGCCTACGCCTGGCTGCGTGACGCGGCCACCGGCGCAAAGCCGGAAGCGGCGTCCGCGCCCAAGCTGCAACTGCGCATGCTCAATCACTGGGACAATCTGGACCGCGTGGTGGAACGCGGCTACTCGGGTCAGTCGATCTGGGACTGGTGGGCGCTGCCGGACATCAAGGACCAGCGCTATACCGATTACGCGCGCGCCAATGCCTCGCTGGGCATCAATGGCACAGTGCTCAACAACGTCAATTCCAAGCCGGAAGTGCTGACAGCGCCCTTCATCGCCAAGGCCGCCGCCGTCGCCGACGTGCTGCGCCCTTACGGCATCAAGGTCTATCTTTCGGCGCGCTTCTCCACCCCGCTGGAACTGCACGAAACCGCGACCGCCGATCCACTGTCGCCGGAAGTGCGCGCGTGGTGGCAGCGCAAGGCTGACGAAATCTACAAGGTCATCCCCGATTTCGGCGGCTTCCTGGTCAAGGCGAACTCGGAAGGCCAGCCCGGCCCGCAGGACTACCACCGCACCCACGCGGATGGCGCCAACATGCTCGCCGCCGCGCTGGCGCCGCACAAGGGCATCGTCATGTGGCGCGCCTTTGTCTACGCACCCGGCGAGCATTCCGCCTCCGATCGCGCCAAGCAGGCCTACGACGAATTCAAGCCGCTGGACGGCAGCTTTGCCGCCAACGTGCTGGTGCAGGTCAAGAACGGCGCCATCGACTTCCAGCCGCGCGAACCATTCCACCCGCTGTTCGGCGCCATGCCGAAGACGCCGCTGATGATGGAATTCCAGATCACCAAGGAGTACCTCGGCTTCTCGACCGACATGGCCTATCTGGGCACCATGTTCGAAGAGACGCTGCGCAGCGACACCCGGACTGGCCGCACGGTGGCGCAGACGTTGACCGGCATGGCGGGCGTAGCCAACATCGGCAGTGACCGCAACTGGTCGGGCTCCCACTTCGACCAGGCCAACTGGTACGCGTACGGCCGCCTGGCGTGGAACCCGCAAGCCTCCGCGCGCGACATCGCGACGGAATGGGCCGCCCTCACCTTCAGCCCGGACGTGCGCGTCACGGCCCCCGTGGTCGACATGCTGATGATGTCGCGCGAGACGGTGGTGAACTATATGACCCCGCTTGGCCTGCACCACATCATGGGCACCGGCCATCACTACGGGCCCGCGCCATGGGTGGATAACCTGGAGCGTCCGGACTGGAACCCGGTCTACTACCATCGCGCCGACAGCAAGGGCATAGGCTTCGACCGCACCGCCAGCGGCACCAACGCGCTGGAGCAGTATGCGCCGGAGATCGCACGCCAGTACGCCGATCCGCACACCACGCCGGAGCAGTTCCTGCTGTGGTTCCACCACCTGCCGTGGGACTACGTGATGCCGTCCGGCCGCACGCTGTGGGCGGAGCTGTTGGCCCGATACGACAAGGGTCTGGCCGACGCGAAATCGCTGCAATCCCGCTGGGCCGCGCTGAAACCGATGATCGACCCGCGCCGCTACCGCGAGGAAGAACAGCGCCTGGCGCGCCAGGTCTACAACGCCACACTGTGGCGCGACGCCTGCATCGCTTATTTCCAGTCGGTGTCCGGTCTGGCGCTGCCGCCAGGCGTACAAGCGCCGGCGCATCCGCTGGCGTACTACCAGGCCCTGCGCTATCCGTACGCGCCCGGAAATCCGAAATGATTGCGTTATCATTTAGCCCCATGGGATGTTACAAGGCGCGCATGTGGTAAAGTCGCAGCTGAACATGGCATCATTCCAGAACAAGACAATGACAAGAACCAAGGTGAAACCGGCGCCCGTACCGGCCGTGCAGAGCCGCTCGCAAGCGCCGACCATGGCCGATGTGGCCAAACTGGCAGGCGTCTCCCCGATGACGGTGTCGCGCGTGATGAACGGCGATACCAACGTGCGCGAAAAGACGCGCAACCGCGTCGACGCGGCAGTCGCTGCCCTCAACTACGTTCCCAATCAGGCCGCGCGCCGCCTGGCCGGCTCGCGGCCCATGCGTGTCGGCTTTTTGTACAGTAACCCGTCGGCCGGCTACCTGAGCGAATTCCTGGTCGGCCTGCTGAACCAGGCCAGCCCGAACAACGTCCAGCTGGTGGTCGAGAAGTGCGAGGCCGATGAACACAGCATCGAACAGGCACGCCGCCTGATCGCCAATGGCGTGGACGGCATCATCCTGCCGCCGCCGCTGTGCGACATGCGCAACCTGATCGACCTGATCGCCGCCGCCGGCACGCCGGTGATCACGGTCGCCTGCGGCCAGCCGGATGCGCGCGTCGGCGGCGTCAGCATCGACGACTACCAGGCCGCCTATGCGATGACCAGCCACCTGATCGCGCTGGGCCACCAGCGCATCGGCTTCGTGATCGGCCATCCCAACCAGACCGCCAGCGCGCGGCGGCTGGCCGGCTTCAAGGCCGCCATCGCGGAGAAGCACGGCCAGGCAGCACCGGAACTGATCGTGCAAGGGCTGTTCACCTACCGCTCGGGACTCGACGCGGCGGAGGCCCTGCTGGGACTTGAGCAGCGCCCTACCGCCATCTTCGCCAGCAATGACGACATGGCCGCCGCCGTGGTGGCGATCGCGCACCGCCTTGGCCTCGACGTACCGGGCGACCTGACCGTGGCCGGCTTCGACGATACCGCGCTGGCCACCACCATCTGGCCGGAGCTGACCACGGTGCGCCAGCCGATTGCCGACATGGCGGAAGAAGCCGTGCAATTCCTGGTGCGCCTGATCCGCGCCCAGCGCAACGGCATGCCGGAGGAGCCGGAACACCGCGTGATGGAACACACCCTGATCCGCCGCCAGTCCGACGCCGCCCCGCGCCTGCGCCCCGCCACCAAAATCGCCAAGGCCCGTCTCTAATCCTGGGGCTAATCCGGGGTCAGGTCTTCCATTGCGTCACGAGCCCGGCTGTAGCGCACGCTACAGCCGGGCTCGTGACGCAATGGAAGACCTGACCCCGGAGTTTGGCGTTTTGCGATATAGTTAATCTCCCCAGAAACTCTATCGCCGGCGCCATGAAAAAACTTGGTTTGATGCTGTTTACCTCCACCCTCGTCACGCTGCCCTCGCTCGCCGCCAATGCGCCGCGCGCCACCACCGCCACCGGCGTGGTGGAGGGCGTGGCGGAAGCGACGGGGGTCAAATCCTACAAAGGCATTCCGTTCGCGACGGCACCGGTCGGCGCTCTGCGCTGGAAGGCGCCGCAAGCGCCGAAAAAATGGAAGGGCGTGCGCAAGGCCGATCACTTCGCCGCGCGCTGCATGCAGCTGCCGCTGTTCAGCGACATGGTGTTCCGCTCCGACGGCGTCAGCGAGGATTGCCTGTACCTGAATGTATGGACGCCGGCCAAATCGCCAAGGGAGAAGCTGCCGGTGCTGGTCTACTTCTACGGCGGCGGCTTCCAGGCAGGCGACGGTTCCGAGCCGCGCTACGACGGCGAAAGCATGGCAGCCAAGGGCATCGTCACGCTGACCGTCAACTACCGCATGAACATCTTCGGCTTCCTGGCGCATCCCGAGCTGACCAGCGAATCGCCGCATCACGCCTCCGGCAACTACGGCCTGATGGACCAGGCTGCGGCGCTGCAATGGGTGAAGAAAAATATCGCAGCCTTCGGCGGCGATCCCGCGCGCGTCACCATCGCCGGCGAATCGGCCGGTTCCTATTCCGTCAGCGCGCAGATGATCAACCCGCAGGCCAGGGGCTTGTTCGCCGCCGCCATCGGCGAAAGCGGTTCGCTGCTGAGCCAGATGCCGCCGCCTCCGCTCAGCGCGACCGAAAAGGCCGGCGCCGAATTCGCGCAGTCGATCGGCAAGCCGACATTGGCCGAGTTGCGCGCCATGCCGGCGCAGGATCTGCTCGATGCAACCAAAACGGCAAAAGCGCGTTTCTTCGCCAGCCAGGACGGCTATGTGATTGCCCGCACGCCCGCCGCCATGTACGCCGCGGGCGAACAGGCCAAGGTGCCGCTGCTGGCCGGCTGGAACGGACAGGAAGGCCATTACAAGCAAATCCTCGGTGACGCCGAGCCCACGCCGGAAAACTTCGCCACCGCCCTGCAGAAATTGTACGGCGACCAGGCCGGCGCCGCGCGGCAGGCCTACAGCGGCGATGTCAAACAGGCCGCCACCGAACTGGCCAGCGACCGCTTCATCGGTTACGGCACCTGGAAATGGATCGACACGCATGCGCGCACCAGTGGCAAACCGGTCTACCGCTACTACTACGTGCGTCCGCGTCCGGGCCAGGACGGTGCGCGCCATTCGGTGGAGATCGAATACGCCATGGGTAATCTGGACACCAACACGGTGTATGCGTGGACGCCCGAGGACCATGCGCTGTCGAAGCAGATGCAGGAATACTTCGCCAACTTCATCAAGACCGGCAACCCCAATGGCGCCGGTCTGCCGGAGTGGCCGCAGGCCAGCGCCGGCGCCGGTTCGCGCCTGATGCGCCTCGACGTGCAATCGTCCGCCGTCACCGCCAGCGACGACGCGCACCAGCAATTCCAGGAGACGCAGGTCAAGCCCTGAAAGCAGTTTAAGAGTGGGTTTGTATTTTATTGTATCGGCCGGTAATCGCTTGTAAACCTGCTATACAATTTATCCTCTTATCCAGAGGAAACAAAACCCATGCACAAAAAACTTGGCTTCCTGGCCCTGTGCCTGACGGTTTCCGCCTACGCGGCGGAACCGTTCGACGACAAATTCCGTCAACTCGACGAAATCCTGCCGACCCCGAACGCCTATCGCACCGCATCCGGCGCACCGGGCCACGCCTACTGGCAGCAGCGCGCCGATTACACCATCAGCGCCTCGCTGGACGAAGCCAAGCGCTCCCTCACCGGCAGCGAGCAAATCACCTATCACAACAATTCCCCCGATACGCTCAAGTACCTGTGGATTCAGCTCGATCAGAACATCTACAAGAAGGATTCCGACGCGCGCATGATGCTCACCCAGCCTTCGCGCGAAGCCTGGTCCAAGCCCGCGTCGCCGGACGACGGCTACAAGTTCGAAGGCATGCGCGGCATCCTGGCCGGCCGGGAATTCGAAGGCGGCTTCAATATCAAGAACGTGACGTCCGGCGCTCAGCCGCTGAAGCACGTCATCAACCGCACCATGATGCGCATCGATCTGCCGACGCCGCTGAAACCGGGCGAGCAGTTCGTCTTCAACATCGACTGGTCTTACAACATCAACGAACAGCAGGTGCTGGGCGGCCGCTCGGGCTACGAGCATTTTGAAGAAGACAAGAACGACCTGTTCGAGATCGCCCAGTGGTTTCCGCGCATGGCCGCTTACTACGATGTCTACGGCTGGCAGCACAAGCAGTTCCTCGGCACCGGCGAATTCACGCTGGAATTCGGCGACTACGATGTGCAGCTGACCGTCCCGGCCGACCATATCGTCGCCTCCACCGGCGAGCTGCAGAACCCCAACGACGTGCTGACCGTCACCCAGCGCGAGCGGCTGGCAAAGGCAAAAACCGCCACTTCGCCGGTCGTCATCGTGACGCAGGAGGAAGCCACCAGGGCCGAAAAATCGCGCAGCAGCGCCACCAAGACCTGGCACTTCAAGGCCAGCAACGTGCGCGACTTCGCCTGGGCGTCGAGCCGCAAGTTCATCTGGGACGCGCAAGGCTTCAAGCAGGACACCACCGACGTGATGGCGATGTCCTACTATCCGAAGGAAGGCAATCCGCTGTGGGGCAAGTACAGCACCCAGGCCATCATCCACACCATCGACCAGTACAACAAGTACAGCTTCGACTTCCCGTACCCGACCGCGATCTCGGTCAACGGCCCGGTGGGCGGCATGGAATACCCGATGATCTCCTTCAACGGTCCGCGTCCGACCAGGGACAAGAAGACCGGCCAGCTGACCTGGTCGCAGCAGACCAAGTACGGCCTGATCGGCGTAATCATCCACGAGGTGGGCCACAACTACTACCCGATGATCATCAACTCGGACGAGCGTCAATGGACCTGGATGGATGAGGGCCTGAACACCTTCGTGCAGTACCTGGCCGAGCAGGCATGGGAAGACAACTATCCCTCGCGCCGCGGCGAGCCGCGCAACATCGTCGATTACATGCGCAGCAAGAACCAGGTGCCGATCATGACCAACTCGGAGTCGCTGCTCCAGGTGGGCAACAATGCCTACGCCAAGCCGGCGACGGGCCTGAACATCCTGCGCGAGACCATCCTGGGCCGCGACCTGTTCGACTACGCCTTCCGCGAATACGGCCAGCGCTGGAAGTTCAAGCGCCCTACCCCGGCCGATTTCTTCCGCACCATGGAAGACGCCTCGGGCACGGACCTCGACTGGTTCTGGCGCGGCTGGTTCTACACCACCGATCCGGTCGACATCAGCATCGACGGCATCACCGAATACGGCGTGAACACCAAGGACCCGGAAAAGGAAAAGGCATGGAAGAAGGCGCAGAAGGATGCCGAGCCGACTTCCATCTCCGCGCAGCTGAACAAGTCCCTGCCCAAGCGCCTGGATGCCCATCCGGAGCTGAAGGACTTCTACAACGAGCATGACGAGTTCACCGTCACCAACAAGGACCGCAACGGCTACGCCGAAGCCACCGAGAAGCTGGAACCGTGGGAGAAGAAGCTGCTGGACCAGGGCAAGCACCTGTACCTGGTGGACTTCTCCAACCTGGGCGGCATGGTGATGCCGCTGATCCTGCAGATTGAGCTCAAGAGCGGCAAGAAGTACATCGAGCGCGTGCCGGCCGAAGTATGGCGCTACTCGCCGAAGAAGATCACCAAACTGATCGTCACCGACGAACCGATGGTCAGCCTGACCCAGGACCCGTTCTGGGAAACCGCCGACATCGACCAGTCCAACAACGCCTGGCCGCGCAAGGTCTCCCAGTCCCGCCTGGAACTGTTCAAGACCGAACGCGACAAGAACAATCTGATGCGCGACTTTAATACGCCGCTGAAGAAGGACGAGAAGAAGTGACATTGCGCCGCCTGCGTCTCGTTGTCGCCGCCCTGCTGGTTTGCGCCGGCACGGCGGTCCACGCCCACAATTTCCACATGGGGATCGCGGACATCAGCTACAACGAGCGCACCGGCAGTACAGAGATCGTGCACAGCTACACCGCGCACGATCTCGCCACGCTGCTGACCAATCTGTATGGCCGCCAGTTCGACCTGGGACGCGACGACAGCGAAGCGCCGCTGCGCCGTTACGTGGAAAAGCAGTTCTGGATGGAAGACGCGGAGCGGCATCGCCTGCCGCTGCAATGGGTGGGCGCCAAGGTGGATGCCGACACCGTCGTCATCTACCAGGAGATCCCGCATGTGAAACTGGCCAAAGGCAGCCGCATTCACAACGGTTTGCTGATAGACTTCCTGCCGTCGCAAAAGAATACTGTAAATCTGCAAACCGATGGCCCAGTCCAAACCCTGCTGTTCGATCAGGATCACCTCGATCAAATCGCCCCTTAAGTATGCACTGCTGCTGGCCATGGGCGCCGCCCAGGCCGACGACCAGATCCTGCAAAGGGTGCTGGTGGATGGCTCGCGCGGCAACCAGCTCGGCATCGCCGACGCGGCCAGCGCCGGCAGCATCTCGCAGGAGGAACTGGCCAGGCGCACAGTCTACCGTCCCGGTGAAATCCTGGAGGCGGCGCCCGGCCTGATCGTCAGCCAGCACAGCGGCGAAGGCAAGGCCAATCAGTTTTACCTGCGCGGCTTCAATCTCGATCACGGCACCGACCTGCGCACCACGGTCGACGATATGCCGGTCAACCAGCGCAGCCATGCACACGGCCAGGGCTGGACCGACCTGAATTTTCTGATCCCGGAACTGGCGGTGCGGCTCGATTACAAGAAGGGCCCCTATTCCGCAGAGGAAGGCGACTTCGCTTCGGCCGGTACCGCGTCGGTGGTGTACGCCAACCGCCTGCTGCGGGGCGTGACCAGCGTCTCGGCCGGCCAGCACGGTTACGGCCGCGCGCTGCTGGCCGACTCGGTGGAGACGCAGCGCGGCAGCCTGCTGTACGCGGTCGAAGCGCTGCACAACGATGGCCCGTTCACGCATCCGGACGATTACCGGAAACTGAACGCCGTGCTGCGCTACAGCGAAGGCTATGCCAACAACGGCTTCAACGTCAGCCTGATGGCCTACAAGGCCGATTGGAATTCCACCGACCAGATTCCGCTGCGCGCCGTGCAGGACGGCCAGATCGGCCGCAACGACGCCATCGATCCCACCGATGGCGGCAAGTCTCACCGTTACAGCCTTTCCGGCGCATGGCGACGCACCACGGACGACAGCGCGTCGAAGGTGAATGCCTACCTTATCGCCAACCAGCTCGATCTGTGGTCCGATTTCACGTACTACATGGACGATCCGGTACACGGCGACCAGTTCGCGCAGCCGGACAAGCGTGTGACCAGCGGCGTCAACGCCAGTCACAGCTGGCACCAGCACACCGAAACGGGCAACAGCGTAACCACCATCGGCGTGCAGCTCCAGAACGACAATATCTTCAACGGCCTGTGGAACACGCAGGCGCGCAGTAAGCTCTCCGTGACGCGTGAAGACCACATCGTCGAGTCCAGCGCCGGCCTGTATGTGGAGAACAACACGCGCTGGAACGCGGACTGGCGCACGGTGGCCGGGGTACGCATGGACGCCTACCGCTTCGATGTACGGAGCGACCTGGCCGCCAACTCGGGCAAGGCCGACGATCATCTGCTCAGCCCCAGCGCCAGCATCATCTACGGCCCGTGGCAGACTGCGGAACTGTACGCCAACTTCGGCAGCGGCTTCCACAGCAACGATGCGCGGGGCGCCACTATCACCATCGATCCGAAAACCGGCGATGCGGCCAACAAGGTGCAGCCGCTGGTGCGCTCGCGCGGCACGGAATTCGGCGCGCGCACGGCCTGGTTGCCAGGCCTGCAAACCTCGCTGTCGCTCTATCGCCTGGATTTCGATTCGGAGCTGACCTACGCCGGCGATGCGGGCACCACAGAGGCCGGCCCGCCCAGCCGCCGTTACGGCGTCGAATTCTCCAACTACTACAAGCCGCTGAAATGGCTGTCGGTCGATCTGGACCTGGCCTATGCGCGGGCGCGTTCGCGCGGCTACGTGGAACAAGGCAGCTACATCCCCGGCGCCATCGAAGGCACAGGGCAGCTGGCGGTGACAATGGATGACGGTGGCCCGTGGTCGGGATCGCTGAAGCTGCGCTACTTCGGTCCGCGTCCGCTGATCGAAGATAACAGCGTACGCTCGAAATCCAGCATGACGCTGAATGGCCGCATCGGCTGGAAAGCGCGCAAGGATGTGACGCTGGAACTGGAAGCCTTCAATCTGACCAACCGTCGCGATTCGGCCATCGACTACTACTACGTCTCGCAACTGAAGGGGGAAGCGGCGCCGGTCGGCGGCATCCACTTCCACCCCATCGAATCGCGCTCGCTGCGCGCGACGCTGATCAGGAACTTTTAAGCGCCACGCTCGTTCAGGATCGCGAAGCCACGCTGGTGCCAGACCGGATAGGCCGGCGGCACGTCGCTGGCCTGCTCCAGCAGTGCGTTCTGCTCGGGCGTCAGCGACCAGCCGGTGGCGCCGATGTTTTCGATCAGCTGTTTCTCATCGCGCGCGCCGATGATGACGTTGGATACCGTCTTCTTCCCGAGCAGCCAGTTCAGCGCGATCTGCGGAATGGATTTGCCGGTCTGCCCGGCCACCACGTCCAGCGCCTCGACGATGCGGAACAGCCGTTCCTCCTCGAAGTGCGGTCCGGTGCCGGCGATATCGTGCGCGCGGGTGCCCGGCTTGGCCGGTTGGCCGCGGCGGATCTTGCCGGTCAGCTTGCCCCAGCCCAGCGGGCTCCAGACCACGGCCCCCACGCCCTGATCTTCGGCCAGCGGCGCCAGCTCCCATTCGTAGTCGCGGTTCAGCAGCGAGTAATACAGCTGGTGGGCGACGTGGCGCGGATAGCCGTAGCGATCCGAGACGGCCAGGGATTTCATCAGATGCCAGCCGGAGAAATTGGATGCGCCGATGTAGCGCACCTTGCCATCGCGGACCAGCTGGTCCAGTGTGGACAGGGTTTCCTCCACCGGCGTGTTGTAGTCCTGGCCGTGCAGCTGCAGCAGGTCGATGTGCTCCACCTGCAGACGCCGCAGCGAGTTGTCGACCGCTTCGATGATGTGCTGGCGCGAGGAACCGTAATCGTTCGGCCCCTGGCCGGTGGGGAAAGTGACTTTGGTGGAGATCAGCAGGCGGTGGCGCTTGCCTTTGATGGCCTCACCGAGAATCTGTTCGGCCAGACCATCGGAATAGACGTCGGCGGTATCGAACATCGAGACGCCGTGGTCGAGGCAGACATCGATCAGGCGCGAGGCGCCACCGGCGTCGGTGCTGCCCCAGGCCTTGAAGAAATCGTTGCCGCCACCGAAAGTGGCGGTGCCAAAACTCAGTTCCGGCACACGCAGGCCGGACTTCCCAAGACGCTTGAAGTTCATTCGCAATCCTCCAGAGTGGGGCGCGCTCAGCGCGCGAAGGATGACGATTGTAGCGCGCCCCGGCGAATCACGCCGGGCGGCGGCGCTACCGAATCAGAACTCTTCCCACTCGTCGCCGGAGGTCGCTGCCTTGGCCTTTTGCGGCGCCGGCCTGGCGGCAGACTTGTCCACGGGCTTGGCGGCCGGCTTGGCGCGCGCCGGCTTGGGTAGCGCCGTCACGGTGGCGGTACGCGTCACGGGCGCCGGATTCGGCACATACACCGCGGCCGACGCGTTGATGCGGAACGCGCTGACCACCTGCTCCAGCTTGTCCGCCTGATCGCGCAAGGTCGAAGCGGCAGCGGCGGTCTGCTCGACCAGCGCCGCGTTCTGCTGCGTGGTCTGATCCATCTCCGTCACCGCGCGGTGCACCTGCGCGATGCCGTCGTTCTGTTCCTGCGTCGCGGCGCTGATCTCGCCGACGATATCGGTCACCTGCTTGATGCTGGAGACCACTTCGTGCATGGTGTTCCCCGCCTGTTCCACCAGCCTGGTGCCCGACTCCACCTTCTCGACCGAGTCATCGATCAGCGCCTTGATCTCCTTGGCCGCCGCCGCCGAGCGCTGCGCCAGATTGCGCACCTCGGTGGCCACCACCGCGAAGCCGCGGCCCTGCTCACCGGCGCGCGCCGCTTCCACCGCCGCGTTCAGCGCCAGGATATTGGTCTGGAACGCGATTCCGTCGATGACCGAAATGATGTCCACGATCTTGCGCGACGACTCGTTGATCGATCCCATGGTGACCACCACCTGCTCGACCACGGTGCCGCCCTGGGTCGCCACTTCGGAGGCCGAACGCGCCAGCTGATTGGCCTGGCGTGCGTTGTCGGCATTCTGGCCGACGGTGGAAGTCAGCTGCTCCATGCTGGCCGCCGTCTGCTCCAGCGCCGCCGCCTGCGACGAAGTGCGCTGCGACAGGTCGCCGGTGCCGGCGGCGATCTGCTGCGACGCCGCGCCCACCGAGCCGGTGGAAGCGCGCACCGTATCGATCACGCCGGCGATCTGTTCCAGCAGGTTGTTGAACGCCACCGCCGTGTGGCCGATTTCGTCCATGCGTTCGACCTTGATCTTGTGCGTCAGATCCAGCGACTGGCTGACATCCTCCAGCGTGCCGCGTATCGACGCCAGGCTGCCCTTGATGATCACGTACAGCTGCCAGGCCAGCGCACCGGTGACCACCAGCGCCAGCGCAATCACCCCGATCAGCAGATTGAACGCGAAGTTATATGCCGCCACGCTTTCGGCGCGGACGTCGTCGATCAACTTGTTGTTGTAGGCGATGTGGTCATCGATGGCCTTCTTCACCGCCGCCGCGCCGGTCGCCAGCGGCGTGCCGGCCTGCAGCGAGGCGCGTACCGCATCCATGTCGCCGGCATGGGCGCCGGCCAGGAAGGGAACCAGGGCCTGGCGATATGCCGCCATCGCGGCCTTGTCGGCCTCCAGCATCTTACGGTCGGTGTCGTCGAAGATGCGCTCCTTTTCGTAGGTGGCGATGGTCTCGTCGAATTTGGCGTGCGCGTCGTTGTACGCCTTATCCAGCGCGCTCTTGTCGGCCAGGTTGGAAAACACCGACAAGCGATAGCCGGCCAGGCGGCTGTCGGCCAGGTAGCCCTTGGCCATGTTCAGGCCCGCGATACTCGGAATTAAACGGGTCTGCACCATGTCCAGGCGCTGCTGCGCGCGCGACAGCTGCGCCAGTCCCACGGCGCCGACAAAGATCAGCGCCAGCAGCGCCAACGACAAGGTCAGTATCAGTCGTTTGGTGATCGTCATTGTTACTTTTCTCATGGAAGTGATGGAGGATGGCGCCGTCTCTGCGGCGTGATCGAAGCAGTATAGCGGAACAGTATTACCGCTGAGTAACCAAAAGAAGATTTACGTTGCATCGCAACCAAAATGCAACGTAACAATGACAATCAGTTCACTTTATGTGCCGCCAGCGAGACCGTGGATCCAACCGTGAGCCGTAGGCTGTCGGCTTCTGCGTCAGGCTTGCCGGAAGCAAGCCACCTGTCCCGAAGGCCCATGCGCAACGCCCCACGCCAGCCCAGAAATCCGGATCCCGGTCTGCTGCAGCGCAGCGTATCGTGACGCGGGCAGCGCCGGCAGGCGGTCCAACGCGGTGTGCGAGGCGCATCCGGGCTCAAGTAGGAAGAGGCTAGCAATTGTTAAATACCGACTTCTTTCACCGGCGTCGAGCGGTCGTGGCGCCTGGATCAACCGAGCACTGGATAGCCCGCGGCGACGGCGTCGGCCTCCAGCCGCGCGATGCGCTGATAATCGGCATCGGTGCGGAAAGCCTTGATGTGCAGGATCCGCATGTGCGCTCGCAGCTCAGGGCCGGGCGCCAGCAAAGCGTGCAGCAAACGTGCATGCACCGGCGGCGGCACCGCGCGGCCGGTAATCAGCGGCAGACCGGGTGACGAGGCGCTGTGCCGCAGCACCCTGATGCCGCGTACTGTTTCGGGCCGCTGCACCGTCAGATAAGCGAACGTTACGCAATCGATGGCGGCGATGTCGGCCTCCCCCGCCTGCACCATGCGCAGGCTGGCGGCATGGCTGCCGCTCCATTTGACCTCGCCGAAGAAGCGGCCAGCGCGCGCCAGCGGCGCCACTGCATGGCGTAGCGCATTCATGCCGCTGTTGGAGTGCGGCTCGTTGGCCGCCGCGGTGCCGCCGCGCGCGTCGGCCAGGGCGCCGATGCCGCTGCCCTCGCGCGCGACGATCACGCTGGAATAATCGGCGCCGTCGCAACCGGGAAAATCGAAACACGGCGTTGCCAGCAGCGTCGCGCTGTCGCGCAAGGCCTTCATGTAGGGATAGCCGCAAGTCTGCGACAGCAGCATGTCCGGCTGCCGCCAGAACGTGAACAGGTCCGGCGCGGGAACCAGCGCGGCATCGATGCCGGCATCGCGCAGCAGGCAAGCGGCAAACGCCTCGTACTCCCGCTGCACGCGCGGAGAGACGTTATACATGGGCAGGCTGATTTTCCAGTTCATGGTGGCGGCATATGCGGATGTACGGGCGCGTCGATCGGACGGAATCCGTAGCGGCGCGCCAGCTCTCCGTAGCCGTCGATCTGAAACCCGCCGCTGCGCGCATTATAGGCCGCGCGGCGCGCGCGGTACACGCGCGGCAGCAGATACCACGGCAGCGAGGGCAGATCGTGATGGACCAGGTGCAGATTATTATTCAGGAACAGCAGACGAAACGCCAAGCCGGCATCGTTCAGCACGATACGTTGTTTATGCTCTTCGGCCGGACGGTGCTCGTAATAAGATCGCACCATCGCCAGCGACAGCGCCGGATAAGCCACGGCGAATACGTACCACGGCGCCGGCACGCCGAACGTCGCCCGGATCCACCACAGCAGCGCCGCCAGCAAGGCGAAGTGGCGCAGCCACACGCCGGCCTCGCGCCGGTCGCCGCGCAGCAGCTTGCGCACCGCCCCGATCCAGGTCGACGCTACCGCCAGCGCCGGGCCAACCAGCATGCGGCCCCAGAACGTCTTGTTCATCCAGCGCAGCGCGCGCACCGGCCGGCTCATTGCGGCCCATTCGGCCGGCGACACATAGGTGCTTTCCGCATCGAGCTCGGGCAGCGTGAGATCGAAGTCATTGTGGTGGCGCAGATGGCTCTCGCGGTAGATCTCGTACGGATACCACACCGCCAGCGGCAGATAGCCGAACAGCCGGTTCAACCACGGCCAGCGGGTCGGATGACCGTGGATCAGCTCGTGCTGCAGCGACATGTACCACGCGCACCACCAGATCATCAGCGGCGTGGCGATGCCCGCGCCCAGCGCGTGACTATAGCGCAGCGTCGCCAGCCAGCCGGCGTGGATCGCCACGATCAGCAGCCACGTCGGCCACTCGCCGCGCCAGGCCAGCCGCGCGCGTTCGGCGCCGACCTCGGCCTGCTGTGCGCTGTCGATCCAGGAAGTTCGCTTGCCCATCGGTGTCCTTGGTGAGGAATACCAGGGCGAGTATAGGAAGCCTCAGCCGGGCTGAAAACGAATTTAAACGCGCTTCTTTATGCGGATTTCGTGTCGCCGCGTAGGTGAGGCAGCGTACAGCGGCGTCCAGGACAGGCGCGCAGAATATACGCATGGATACGCAATCGACAACCGCAAGCCCGCGCAAATTCCACCCTGCCGCATACGCGATGCACAGGCAGATGGTGGCAGTGCGGAGAACGATTTCCGCCGCGACGATCGAAGAGTCGCAAGCGGCGGCGCGCTGGGCGCAGGCGTGGTATCAGCTGGTGCAGCGCAAGCTGGAACAGCTCCAGCATGCGCCGCGGTACTTGCATTAGGCGGGGGAGTAGCAGCCGCCGGCACGGCGTTCCATGCCCTGGCGGTCGACCACGGTGACGGTGCCGCGGCGGTAGACGATCAGACCTTCTTCCTGCAGCTTGCCGGCGCAGCAGGTGATGGATTCGCGCCGCACGCCGAGCATGTTGGCGATCATCTCCTGGGTCACTTTGAGTTCGTTGGACAGCGAGCGGTCCAGGCGTTCCAGCAGCCAGCGGCACAGACGCTGCTCGATGCTGCCGTGACGCACGCCGGCCACGGTCTGCGCCAGTTGCGCGAACAGGGCGCTGGTGTGGCGCATCAGTTGCTGGGCCAGCGCGCCGCCGCCGAAGAAGGCCTGGCGCAGCACGGCCGACTTGATGCGGTAGCCGTAGCCGGCGGTCTGCACCACGGCGCAGCAGTTGGCGCGTTCGCCCTCGTACATTGAGACGCCGACCACGCCTTCGCGGCCGACCACCGCCACTTCCGCCGCGCCGCCGTCTTCGGTCACGTATTGCAGCGAGATGATGGCGTTGGTCGGGAAGTAGGCATATTCCATCGCTTCGCCGGCATCGAACAGACGCTTGCCGGCTTCCAGCGGCACCAGGTCCAGGTGCGCGAACAGGTCGATCAGTTCTTCGCGCGACAGGCCGCGCAGCAGTTCGTTCTGCTGCGCGCCGGTCAGGCTGATGGCGGGCGCGGCGGTTTGTTGCATCGCACGGGGGATGCTGGCGGAGACGGAGGTCTGGTTTGCTGCGTACATGGCGTTACCTCTTCGGATATTGGTGTTGGATGAACAACACTATATCCGCGCTATGTGCGCTGGATTATAGGAGCACAGTCAAGCCCAATGTAGGCTGGGAACATAGCTTGTTGTCAGCCTGGTCCTACCTCGGGCTCGCTTGCAGCACCTTGTCCGGACTCGGCAAAATCAGGGTACTGTGCTCCTCCAGCCGCAACAGCAGCTCCGGATAGTTGACGCCGGCCCGCGCGGCCGCCAGCAGGGACGCATCGAAACCGGGCTTCCACGACAACACGTAGTAATTGTCGCGCGCCGGGTCGTAGCGCATCCCCAGGTGGCCGGCGCCATGGTAGGCGCTGACGGCGGCAAACTGCTCCACATACTCGCGCACGCGCCGGCTGTGATAGAAACTGTGGCGGCCGCGCCGCGCCGGACGGAACACCGAACAGGCCACCAGCCGCCCCTGGCGCGCCAGAAACGAGGCGCCGACCTTCCAGCCGGGAACGTACACCTGCGCCAGCAGCGGATACTCGGCCGGCAAGGTGCCGCGGCTGTAGTGCAGGCTGATGTCGTCGCCGCGCAGCGGCCGCGTCACCATCGGGTACAGCAACGGATCGGCCTGCAATTGCGCCGCGCTGTCGATGCGCAAGCCGGCCGGCACCGGCAGGCCGGCGGCGTCGGCAAACCGCATCAGATTCCAGCGGTCCTCCAGCAGCGCGATCAGCGAGGCGCGCGGCGTCGGTACCGCCGGCAACTCGGGATGACGCGCCAGCAACAGCGAAGTCGCGCGGTCGGCGGCCAGCACGGCGACTATCCCGCTGTCGCTGACGACCTGCTGTACCTGCTGCGCCGACGGTTGCTCGCCCGACCAGAAGATCAGCCGCCGGCAATCGCGCCCCAGCTTCATGCGCCAGCAACTGCGTGGCGCCAGCACCACAGGCGCATGGCCGGCCAATCGCAGACAACGCGCCGCCGCGCGCGTGACGGTTTGCTCCACACCAATCACCAATACCGCAAGATAAGACGCTGCCATGTCCCCTCCCCGTGCCAGACTTCCAGCCTAGCCGGGCGAGGACTTCAAACCTAGAGCACGCTCAAACGTACGTCGCTTACGGAATATATTTGAAGCGCGAACCTTCTTCGATCAGCCGCTCGTCGCGCGAGCGCAGCCGCCCGGGATTGCGCCGATGTTCCGGCTCGGAAATGACCCGCTTGATCACGCTTTCCAGCACGCCACGATGACTGAGGTAACTGGCTGCACTTTCCGGACCGACGCGGTCTGCCAGCTCGATACCGGCCTCCACCACCTCTGACGATTGGTAGTCGGGTCGGAACGTATCCTTGGTAGACATTACTGCCTCCTGAACATGGAGAAAATCCAATTCTCGGATTCTACCCCGTTCATCGCCGTGCGGTAACACACGCTCACAGTTGTTACAAATTATGGCGCCGGTGTTGGTGCGGGCACACCCAGCGGCGCCTGGCCGTTGTGCGGAATCAGCCAGCCGCCGTCGCCGAGCCAGTCGGCCAGCCGGTCCGGCCAATGCACATCGGAAAGACGCTCCGAGCGCTGGCCCATGTTGAAGGCGTGGTCGGTATCGGCATACAAGTGCAGCTCGGCCGACACGCCGGCGCCGACCAGTTGCTGGTACAGGCCGAGCGCCGGCGGCGCGCAGCATTTGTCCACCGAGCCGGCGACGATGAAGGCCGGCGGCGCCGACTGCACCGCCTTGGCCGGCACACCCAGCGGCCCCGGATAGACCAGGATCTGAAAGTCGGGCCGCGCGCTCTGCTTGTCGATGGCGTCCTGCCGCGCCGGCGGCGCCGGCTCCGGATTGTCGGCCACCAGCGACACCAGCTCGCCGCCGGCCGAGAAGCCCATCACGCCCAGCCGGTGCGGATCGACGCCATACTCGGCCGCATGCGCGCGCACCCAGCGCACGGCGCGGCGCAGGTCGGCCGCCGCATCGTCCGTGATCGAATAGCTGGAACCGGGGTCGCGCGCCAGCCGGTACTTCAGCACGAACGCGGTGACGCCGGACCGGTTGAGCGAACGCGCCGCCACCATGCCCTCGTTCTGGAACACCAGCATGCGATGACCGCCGCCCGGCACGATCACCACCGCCGCGCCGTTGGCGTGGCGCGGGTTGGCGCGCACCACCGTCAGCGACGGGTCATGGACATTGCTGACGTAAGTGTTGTCGACCTTCTCGGCCTCGTTGTGGCGTTTTTCCGAGCCGGGCGCGCCGTCGGGCCACAGCTGGACGGTATTCTGCTGCGCGCCGGCGTGCGCGCACAGCGCCAGCAAGATCAGGGCAAGTTTATTGCGCATGGAGGGCTCCCGCCGCGTACAGCGTGTGATGAGTGAGGATGAACAGCGTGTCCTTGCCTGCGCCGCCGAAGATCAGTTGCAGCGGACGTTCCGGCACGTCGATGCGGCCGATCTCCCTGCCGTCCGGCGCATAGACGAACACCTGGCCGTTGGCGACGTAGACATTGCCCTTGCCGTCCACCGCCGCGCTTTCGCCGCCACGGTTAGCCGCCAGTTTCAGATCGGTGATGGCGCCGCCCGCGCCGATCACGCCGCTGAAGGTGCGGTTCTCGGAGCCGTTGGTGAACACCACGCGACCGTTGGCGCCGGCCGATACCAGGCCATGCGTATCCAGCGTGTCCGAGAAGCGGTAGCCCAGATGATCGGCCGGACCTTGTTTGATCACGCGGTAGGCCGGCAACACCAGGCTGCCGTCGGGCGAAACGTATTCACGCTGCTTCGGCAGCGCCACGTCGCGCTTGAACATCTCGGCCAGGGTGGTGAACTCGTAGGTGTCGAAATTCAGTTGATCGCGGAACTCGCCGTTCTGCCAGAAGTTCACCGGCACCACCGTGCGCGCGCCGGCACGGGCCTGCACGGCGGTCGGCTTGATCATGGTGATGGGACCCGCCGGCTGCGCGGGGTTGAATGCATACACCGTGCCTTCCGCGCCGTAGGACGACAGCACCATCAGGTCGCCATTGCTGGCGATGGCCAGGTTGACCGGGTCGAGCGGCGCGTCGCGCACCACCGCCAGGCCCTGCTCTTTCGACCAGCTGTAGATGCGGTTGAAGTGGCGGTCGACGAAATACAGCTTGCCCTTGGCGTCGACCGCGGCGCCGGCGATGGAATAGAAGCCGCCTTCCAGCTTGTCCACCCTGGCGCCGGCAGCGGCCGGCACCGGCGCGGTGGTGCTGAACACGGCGGCGGCGGGACCGCTGGCGGCGCCGACAGCGCGCGGGGAACCGGCCGCCCCGCCGGCCGGCGCATCGGGACCGATATCGAGCACCGCGAATTCATGCTCGCGCACTTCCTGCTTGTGCGTCAGATCCTGCAGCGTATTCTCGAACGGGTATTTGCTGGCGCGCAGATAGGTGTCGCAGCCGTTGTCGTCGCAGGTGGCGATGCCGCTTTCCGCGTTGACGTGCACATTGCGGAAGCGGATGTTGTCCGAGTTGCTGATCTTCACCGCCGCCACGGCCGGCTTGATCGAGCGCGTCACGCGGTAGCTGTGGTAGTTGGCGAAGGTCAGGTTGCGCGAGTTGCGGATTTCGAGCGAGGTCGCGTCCATGCCGTCGCGGACTTCCTGCTCCGTTTGCGGCGCCAGGAATTCCCAGTTCTCGACATTATCCAGCACGATCTCGGCGCGCACATGATGCTCGGCCGACAGCTCGTACACCTTGCCCGGCGTTTTGGTATCGGAGACATAGAACCCGGCCTGTGCGAAGGTGCTCGGCGTCCAGCAGGCCACGAAGGTGCCGCCGCCGCCATCGGTCACCCAGATGCTGGGATACTGGCGGTCCCAATGCTGGATCGGGTCGAAGCTGGCGGTCTTCTGATACGGATCGCGGCGCTTGCCGTCGTACAGGCGCGTGCCATGGCCGCCCTGGATGCGGATATCGTCCACCAGCGAATCGGCGCCGGCCTTCCACAGCAGCGCGGTGGCGCGCGGATTGACCTCGCCGGTGGCCAGGCCGAAGCCGCTGACGATGGCGTCGCCGCCCCTGGCGCTTTCCAGCAGCGCTTTCGGGCCGGCCGCGCCGGCATAGGCGGGCGCGCCGTTCGGCAGCATCAGTTGCGTCACGCCGGGGTGCAGGCCGATCAGCACCGTGTCCGGCTTCATGCGGATGGTGTCCTGCACCATGTAGAAGCCCTGCGGCAGATACACCACGCGGTTGGCGTCGATCGCCTTCTGCACCGCCGCCGTGTCGTCGGTGACGCCGTCGCCGACCGCGCCATAGCTGCGCACACTGGCCCACTGGCGGGTCGAAGGCAGCGTGCGCATCACCGGCGCGCGCGCGGCCGGCAGGGATTTCAGCGCGGCGCCCTTGACGTGCATGCCGAACTTGCCGACGCTGCCCAGGCCCGGCAGCATCAGGCCGTAATTGAATTCGCTGACCTGGTAGGACGCGCCGTAGCCGGCCACGGTCTTGCCGCTGTCGCGGAAGCGCGCGAAGGCCGGCACGTTCTTCGCGAGCGCGTTGTCGAAGCCGACCTGGGTGTAGACGTTGTCTTCCTCGCTGATCACCACCGCCGCCTTGGCCACGTTCTCGAAGCGCACGTCCTTGGCCCACAGCCAGTCGCCGTAACCGCGGTCGATATCGATGCCCACCGGCGTGTTGCGGATCGCCACGTTCACCAGCGTCAACCCGGCCTCGTGCTCGCGGATGGCCGCCTCGCGCTGGCCTTCGAACACCGAATCCATCAGCGTGAACTGCCAGGCCGGCGAGGTCTTCTCGGACAGGATGCCGTAGCGGCCGCCGTAAAACTTCAGGTCGAAACTCTCGTTGCCGACCATGTAGACGCCCGCCAGGCCGGAGCCGATGTGGAAGTCCATGTGGCTCAGATACGAGTGCTGCGCCGTGCGCAGGCGCACCGCGGCGGCGGCCGGATTGCCGTCGCCGATTTCGAAGTCGATATTGCTCATGGCCGAATAGAAGGTGGCCGAATTCGCGTCGCGCACGTTGTCGCGGTACGGCACCGCGCTACGCACCGGCACCGGCACCTTGCCGACCGTGTACTGGTCGCCGCCGGTGAACACCACCATGTTGGCCACGCCCTTCTGGAAGCCCGGCGTGTTCGCGCCCAGCACCAGTACCGGCCGCGTCGCGCCGACGCCGTAGACGCGCACTGATAGCGGTACCAAAATCGAGCGAGAAACACGATAGCGGCCCGATGGCAGGAACACCACGCCACCTTCGCCGTTGTGCGAGGCGGCGTCGATCGCCGCCTGGATCGCCGCCGTGTCGTCGGCGCGGCCGTCGCCGACCGCCTTGACCTGGACCGCGCGCGGATCGTCCGGCATGGTCTGATAGGCGGAGACCGACGCCGCCTGCGCCGCGAGAGGGGCCACCAGGGGCGTGGCCAGGACTGCCGCGACCAGCATATTCACAATAGGTTTCATCTGTTTATCCCGAAGTTAAATCAAGACAGAAAGGATCATTACGAAAATCAGTCCGAACACGCCCACCAGCGTCTCCATCAGCGTCCACGAGCGGAAGGTGTCGCGCAGCGACAATCCGAAGTATTCCTTGAACATCCAGAAGCCGGAGTCGTTGACATGGCTGCACATCAGGCTGCCGGCGCCGATCGCCAGCACCATCAGGTTGGCGTCGACGCCGGACGACTGCGCCACCGGCGCGACGATGCCGGCGGCGGTCAGGCCGGCCACGGTGGCCGAGCCGAGGCAGATGCGGATCAGCGTCGCCACCAGCCAGCCGAGCACCAGCGGCGGCACCGGCAGATGGCCGAGCTGCTGGCCCAGCTGCGCGCTGACGCCGGTATCGACCAGCACCTGCTTGAGCGCGCCCGCGCCGGCGATCACCAGCAGGATGGGCGCGATGTCGCGCATGGCGTCCTGCGCGCCGGCCATCAGCACCGACAGCGGCTGGCCGCGCGCCACACCCAGCGTGCACACCGCCACCGCCAGCGCGATCAGCATCACGATCATCGGATTGGCGAGGAAACCGACCACGCTTTTGAGCAGCGGATCGCCGATCGGCGCGGCGCCGGCCAGGGTCGCCGCCGCCAGCAGCCAGACCGGCAGCAAGGCGGTGACGAAGCTGTTCAGCACACCGGGCAGCTCGGCCTCGTCGCGCAGGCCGCTGCGGAACATCGGCGCCGGCGCGGCCTGGATGCGCTTGAGCGTCAGCGCGAACACCGGCCCGGCGATGATCAGCGTCGGCACCGCCACGATCAGGCCATACAGCAGCGTGCGCCCCATGTCGGCATGAAACTGCGCCACCAGCGCGGTGGGCGACGGATGCGGCGGCAGGAAGCCGTGCGCGATCGACAGCCCGGCCAGCAGCGGCACCGCCAGCGCCACCGCCGGCCGCCCGCTCTGGTACACCAGCGAGAACACCAGCGGCACCAGCAGCACGAAGCCGACGTTGTAGTACAGCGGGATGCCGGCGACGAAGCCGGTCAGCGTCAGCGCCACCGGCATGCGCGCCGAGCCGAACACGCCGATCAGATAGCTGGCGATGCGCTGCGCCGCGCCGCTGTCGGCAATCAGCTTGCCGAACACCGCGCCCAGGCAGACGATCACGATCAGGGAACCGAGCAGATCGCCGATGCCCTTCTCGATCGAGCCGGGGATGCGTTCCAGCGGCATCCCCAGCAGCAGCGCCGCCGCCAGCGACGCCGCCACGAACGCCAGCAGCGGCTGGACCTTACCCCAGGCGATCAGCAGCGTCAGCAGGCCGACCGCCAGTACCACGGAAAAGACATTCCACACGGCCGGCGTTCCGCTTAGAACGAACCGCGCACACCGACACGGTAGGTACGGCCGATCACATCGTACAGCGCCGGGTTGATGCCGTAGCTCAGGTTAGTCTGCGGCACCAGCACCGGCGCGCGGTCGGCCAGGTTGTCGATCTTGGCGTAAGCCGTGATCTGCGGCGTGACCTTGTAGGTCGCGCCGAAATCGACGTAGGTCGCGCCCGGAATGTGGTTGTCGTAGATGGTCGGGTGGGCGGCGGTCGGCAACGGGCAATTGGTCTGGCACTCGATGTACTCGTTGCTGTACACGCCGGCGCTGATCCAGCGCTGGCTCAGGGTCAGACCCAGCTTGCCATGCTCCCACGATTCCGACACCAGCGCCTTCCATTTTGGCGTATTGCCGGTCATGTTGCCGGCGCCTTCGCTCGGCACCGTGCCCGGCACGCCCGGATCGGAGATCGCGTGGATGGTGCGGGTGGCCAGGCCGCGCAGGGTCAGGTTGCCCGGCATGCCGTAGTCGCCCAGGTTCATGCGGTAGGCAGTCTCGAAGTCGACGCCGCGGGTGTGCAGCTGGGCGAAGTTGAAGCTCTGCGCCTGCACGTAGTTGGTGCCCGCAGGCCCGTTGATCGACACGGCCGAGCAGACCTGCTGGTAACCGGCGTTGCACAGATCGACTTCCTGCTGCGCCGACAGCGAGTTGATGACGTTCTTCACCTTGATGTCGAAGTAATCGACCGACAGGTTGAAGTTACGCGCCCAGCTCGGCTGGCTCAGCACGATGCCGAAGGAATTGTTGCGTGCATTCTCGGGCACCAGCGCCGGGTTGCCGACGTTGCGCTGCTGGATCTGCACCGAGGTGCCCTGCGCGTTGTTGACCGCCTGGTTGGTGACGGTGGTGGCGGCAAACAGTTCGCTCAGGTTGGGCGCGCGCACGTCCTTCGAGCTCACCGCGCGCAGGCGCAGGCCATCGACCGGGGTTTTCCAGGTGGCGCCCAGCTTCCAGGCGCGCGCCTTGCCGGCGGTGCTGTACTTCTCTTCGCGGTCGGCGACGTTGACGTTGGCCTCGCCCCAGGTGGCCGACTTCAGCACCGGGATATTCAGCTCGACATAGGCTTCGCGCACATTGAACGCGCCCTGGCCGTTGTGGTAGTTGCCGGCGAACCAGTTGTCGCCGGTGGCCGACAAGGTCGGATCGGCCGGATAGCTCGGGCTGTAAGGCGACTGGGTCGACACGCCGGCGCCGTACGGATCGCCGTACACCGAATACTCTTCACGCCGCCATTCGGCGCCGAACGCCAGCGAGATCGGGCCGGCCCAGCCTTCCATCACGTCGCCGTTGACGTTGGCGCTGACCACGTTCTGGGTCGAATCGGTGTGCTGCATCGGGCCGTTGACCGGGGCGATGTAGTTCCAGCCGGCCATGTTGATCGGCACGTTGCCGAAGATGTTGATCGGCTGGCAGCCGGCCGCGCGCGCCGCCGCGCTGCGGCAGACGATCTGGCCGGTGGCCGGATCCTTGATCGCATCGATGGCGAAGTTGTAGCGCGGATTCAGGGTGATGTCGTGCACCTCCAGCACGGTGGTGTTTTCGCCGTGCTCGGCGTAGGCGTCGTACGACCAGTCCTTGCCGAACAGCGAGAACTTGCCGTCGGCGCCCACCACCACCCGGCGCTGGGTGCGGGTCGGATGCACGTTGATGTTGGCCGGGAATTCGGCATTGGCGGTGCCGTACGACATGGCGCCGCTCGGGTAGCCGGAGGCGCACGCCGCGGCGATCGAGGCCGGCAGATAGGCATTGTCGCAGCGGACCGACAGATTGCCCTGCTTGGCCGCGCCCGGATTCGGCGAGAACACCGATTTCACCTGCGCCCAGTTGGCGGTCAGGTAGATTTCATTGTCGGCGTCGAGATCCCACGACACGCGGGTGTAGGCCACCTGGCGCTTGAAGTTCATGGCCAGGTTGGTGCCGGCGCCGACGCTGCCGGACAGGTCGCCGCCGATACAGAAGTTGCCGACGCAATTGCTGCCGTACTGGAATGGATACGGGTTGCCGCCGGGGCCGAACGCGGTGCCTTTCAGCGGGCCGTTGGTGATCAGGCCGTATTTGGCGTACTGGATGTGCTGGGCGTGCAGGATGCTGGTGTAGCGCGGCAGGCCGGCGGCCTGCATGGCCGGCGTCGATTCCTGCAGGGCCGGGTTCTTGTACCAGTCGCGGCCGTTCGGGCCGACCTCGCCGAAGCCGGGCGAATCGATGCCGTTTTCCTTGGTGATCTCGGCGCTGACCGAGACGTGCAGGCGGTCGTCGGCAAAGCCCTTGCCCCAGGCGGCCTGCAGGGTGCCGTTCTTGTCGTCGTGGTACTTGGTCATGCCGCCTTCGGCATTGAACTTGAAGCCGGTGAATTTCTTGTCGGTGATGAAGTTGACCACGCCGCCGATCGCGTCCGAACCGTAGGAGGCCGAGGCGCCGCCGGTCACCACGTCGACGCGCTTGACCAGCAGTTGCGGGAACTGGCTGACGTCGGTCACGCCGGTGACGTTGGCGCCGACCACGCGCTGGCCGTCCAGCAGGGTCAGGGTGCGCAAGGTGCCGAGGCCGCGCAGCGACAGCGACGACAGCCCCTGGATGCCGCTGGAGGTGGAAAAGGTGCTGGTGGTGCGGCCGGTGCTGCCCTGCAGCGCCGGCAGTTCGATCAGCGATTCGAACATGTTCGGCTTGGCTACCTTGTCGAGGTCGGCGGCGGTCAAGGTCGAGGTCGGGGTCGGCTGGGTGAAGCCGCGCGCGGCGATGCGCGAGCCCGACACCGTCACCACGTTGTCGACCTTGGCGGCCGCTTCGGTTGGCGCGGGGTCGGCCGGGGCCGGCGTGGCCTGGGCCGCGTCGGCCGGCTGGATCGGCTGGGTTTGCTGGGTTTGCTGGGCCTGGGCCGCGGACAGGGCGAGCCAGCTGCAGGCGCTGGCGACGGCCAGGCGCATTACGGTGTTACGAGTGGTCAGTGTAGTCATGTGAGTCTCCATGTAATTTTTTTGGACTTGGTTTTATTAACTGCTTATTTACTGCGGTTGATGCGCTCCACCAGGACGGCGGGAGGTGATTCGATATCCAGCGTGATGCCCGCCTCGTCGGGCTGCAGCGGTTCCAGGTCACGGAACTGGCTGTCCAGCAGGGAGGTCGGCATGTAGTGGTCGACGCGCGCGGCCATGCGCGCGGCGATCAGTTCCTTCGGACCGCTCAAGTGGGCGAAGCGCAGCGCCGGGTCGCCCGCGCGCAGCAGGTCGCGGTAGCGCCGCTTGAGCGCGGAACAGGACACCACCAGCCCCGTGCCCTGCTGCCGCGCCTCGCGGATGCGCGCCTGCAACGCCAGCAGCCAGCCGGCGCGGTCGTCGTCGTCGAGCGGCATGCCGGCCGACATCTTGGCGACATTGGCGGCCGGGTGGAACTGGTCGCCTTCCGCGAACGGCACGCCGTGGTGCTCCGCCAGCGCCTGGCCGACCGTGCTCTTGCCACAGCCGCTGACGCCCATCACCACCCAAGGGATACTTTGCATCCATCCTCCAAGACAAGATAGCGCTAACAAGACTTCCCGCCCACTGAGGCCCCATACGTACGGGAAGCCCTTAGCGGCAATTCAGGGGAAGCTTATAGTCGCCAAGATAGCGTTATCATTTGCTATCGACTTTAGCTTACCATGGGGATTTGTAAAGCCTTATCTATTTTGCATTGCAACACGAACGCCCGCCAGCTCGCCGTGTCCACTCTGGGGCACGCCGCACTATTGCGGTGCAGCACGAACGTGGCGTTGCCGCAACGCCCGACGCCGCCGCCGCGCGGCCGGCAGTCGGCGCCCCGCCGCCCCGCATGTTATTCTATCAAGCTCTTCACCGCTCGCCGATCGCCGTCTTGCCATCTCCACTGACCTTTCTGTTGTGCGCCGCCGGCGTCGTCAGCCTGGGCGCCGCGCCCGTCGCCCGCGCGCTCGATCCCGCCACCGCGCTGCAGGATTACCACCACACCATCTGGACCAGCCGGGACGGCGCGCCGGCCGAAATCACCAGCATGGCGCAGACCCAGGACGGCTGGCTGTGGCTGGGCACGCCCACCGGGGTCTACCGCTTCGATGGCGTGCGCTTCGAACCGTATCAGCCGCCGGCCGGCAGCCGCCTGCTGCACAACCGCATCAGCGAACTGGTGGCCATGCCCAACGGCGATTTGTGGATAGGCTATGTCGGCCGCGGCCTGTCGCTGCGCCATGCCGACGGCCGGCTCGAGCACGTGGCTGATGCCGACAGCAAGGTGCGCGACGTGTTCACGCTGACGCGCGACCGCGACGGCAGCATCTGGGCCGCCAGCACGCTGGGCACCCGCCGCTATGACGCGCAACGGCGCTGGCAGGCCATCGGCCGGGAGGCCGGCGTTCCGGCCGCCAGCCTGACCACCCTGGCCGACCAGCACGGCCGGCTCTATCTCGGCGCCGACGATGGCACCTATGTCCTGGACCGCGCCAGCGCCAAGTTCGAGCGCATCAGCACCGACTACACCGTCAGCCTGGTGGAATCGCCCGATGGCCAGTTGTGGGGCGGCGGCAACGGCGTGCTGCGCAAGCTGCCGACGCCGTCGCCGACCATCGCGCGGCCGGACTGGCTGAACCAGGCCGAAGGCCATGCCGCCGGCATCTTCGACCGCGACGGCAATCTGTGGACGCTGCGCTGCCCGCGCGGCCTGTGCCTGGTGCGCCAGCCGCAACGCCTCGGCGGCCGCATCCAGCCAGCGCGGGACGCCAGCGAAAAATTCGACCAGCCCTGGCAGCTCAGCAACCTGTCCACCAACCTGCTGCTCGAAGACCGGCTCGGCAATATCTGGCTGTCGACCCAGGCCGGCCTGGAACGCTTTCGCAACGCCGCCGTGCTGGCCGCGCCGGTGCCGGGCGCGGACGGCTTTTACCGGCTGGCGCGCGGCGCCGGCGACACGGTCTGGGTCACCGACGTGCGCGCCGCGCAAGTGTGGCGG